>NZ_NCJX01000124.1:0-6433 GCF_002282635.1 Acidiphilium sp. 34-64-41
CGCGGGCGGCGCCGAGGCGCCAACCTATGCCCAGCTTTATTCGGGAGCATGGGTCCACCCCACATGTAGTGGGTGTCTGACTTAACCGGATAGGCACGAAAAAATCGTCTCTTTTTCGCGATCATAGCCAGCCGGATTTTCATCGTCAGCTCGATCGACTGAACTGGACGGAGGCAACCAGGACGCCAAACCGGCCGCGGTGGCATGCGCGATACGGTTCAAGATATAGCCTGACTCGCCATTCATCTCGTCGCCTTCGGCCCCAAGAGAATCAATCATCATCTCGATTTCCGAGACATCGACTGGCCGCAGCCATGGGTCAGAGCCGTTCGGGCATTCAAGAATCGCAACTTGCCCCATGGATCGCCATAATGTTCTATACTGCGACAAGGCGGCGCAAATCGACCGAACGCCCGAGATCATTGCGCCTCGTCGGATTTTTCCGTCACCGCGATAAAGCATGCCCATCGAGGTCGGCAGACGATCGGTCCATGTCGTCATCGCGCCAATTTTCTTGAGCGTGGATTCGATGTCACTGCGAGCGGTCGTGATCTGCGAACTAATATAAACCGCCCGATAAAAAGCCGTTTGTACGATTTTCGATAAATCGTTGATATCGGCCGGAGATGGCAAAAGTGAGACAACGACATCGGCCGCGCGATCAGTCTCAGACACACCAACTCGCAAAACCGGCATTTGGCCGATCGGCGCGGTGATGTGATAGATTGTCAGCGGATTGATTTGCTTGATCATTTCGATTTTTTCGGACGTTTTGGTTTTGGCGGAATACCGAGCACGTCTCTGAGCAAAGATGGGCTAATTTGACAGCCCATCGCTTTCATCTCGCCTATAATTTCCGATCTGGTCCAGCCTGAGGCGATCAACGCTTTAATGTCGTCAACATGCGGCGCGATCGCCGCACGACGACTGCGCTGTTTTGGCTGTTTCGACTTCAGACTTGCGATCGCTTTAGCAATCGCAATTTCATCATTCTGGTTTTCATAAACAGTTGTCATGTCGATTATTATAATCGTCATCCATGAGTCACGCTATATTTTTTTATAATTATTTTTGTCAATCAATACGATCGAAGCCGCTTTTTTAGCGTCGATCATATCGTCATCGTGTCAGCATATTATTTTTCACACCTGACGCACCCTTGTGCAGAGAACGTGTTATACTGCCCTCGCTATGATGAAGTGCCATCCGATTTCTTCGATCGAATATCTGACACAATCGCAAAAATCGATTGGACCTGTCACGGCATACTATACCGACAGTTCGATGGAACCAGCCGGCCGCTGGTGGTGTCCAAATAATTGGATTCGGGCTGATGGCGACATTGCAGATTCAAAGAGCGTGGCAAGATTGGCGCAAGGGCGACATCCCGTCACCGGCAAGGCAATGGTTACAGGAAAAGGCGAACAGAAGCGGGCAGGGTTCGATCTGACCTTCAGCAGCCCAAAATCGTTTTCGATTTTATGGGCCGTCAGTTCGCAGCAAGATCGCAGACGGCTTGAGGCGATGTTGATGGACTCGATTCGAGACACCATGGAACAAATTGCCAGCGAGGGCCTGATCGAGGCTCGCAGAGGGAAAGGTGGCAAGACACGAGAAGCGATCAAAAGCCCGATCGCAGCGATATACCTCCACCGGACATCCAGAGAAGGCGACCCACAGCTTCATGGTCACAGCGCGCTTATGAACTTTGCGATGCGTGAAGACGGCACGTTCGGCGCAGTCAACAACGAGCGCATTTTAAAGGAGCAAATGCGGCTTGGCGCAGCCTTTAGACTCAGGCTGGCTGAGCGGCTTGAAGCGGCTGGTGTGCCGGTTATAGCTGACCTAGACCATGGCTTTAGGATCAGAGGTGACAATCCGAAGTTGCTTAACGTGTTCTCGAAGCGCAGAAAAACGATCACCGCAGAATTGAAAAAACAAGGCATCGATCGGACAAAAGGCCATGCTGAAGCTGCCGACTTGGCCTCGTTGGCGACGCGAGGCAAAAAAGACGATCTGCCGTCACCGGCGGATCTTGCAAAACGATGGGCCAAGGAAATTCAGGCGGCCGGCTACCAAACGGGCGATTCATGGAGCCGTATGGACGGCCCGCAAATCGAACGATCGATCCAAACAGAGCACACGGCGGCTAAGCAGATCGTCGCTGATGCAATCGACGAGATTTCAAAGAAACAGAGCCTGTTCGAGCGGCGCGAAATCGAAGCATTGGCGCTGGTTATGGCGGTTGGCCGTTCCAGCAGCGCGGCCATCCAGACTGCGGTCGACGCAGCCATGACCGACGCTAACGTCGTCTACACGAAGAGGGACGAACTATTTACAACAAACGGGATCATTCGAGAAGAACGTGAAATCGCGCAGATCGCGCGTTCACGCCAGAACGAGGCAAGATCCGGTTTCAGCACAGCCGCGACAAACCTTGCGCTGAATGATGATAAATTTTCAGACGAGCAACGCGCGGCGATCAAACACGCTTTGTCACCACATGGCGTTGTCGTCGTCGAAGGAGGCCCAGGCGTTGGCAAAACAACATGCAGTGCAGCAATATTAAAGGCATGTGTGCAAGATAAACGGCGTCTAATTTTAGCTGCGCCATCTTGGACGGCCGCAGAGATTCTGAAAACTGAATTGAAATGTAATGCATCATATTTCGCAGTTGATAAATTATTATATGAATTGAAGTCCGGTACACTTGCTTTCCACCACAACGATTTAATTCTTATTGATGAAGCTGGTATGTGCAGCAACAGTCAGATCGCGGCGCTGATGCGATATGCGGCAAAGTCAGGGGCGAGCGTCAGGCTGCAGGGTGACAGCCATCAGATTGCATCGGTATCGCGCGGCGACCCGTTGTCGCTGATCGGCAGGGCGATCGGTGGCGCTGAAATAAGGACAATTCGGCGGCAAAAAATCGAGTGGATGCGTGCGGCGTCGATGGCGGCACAGAAAGGCAATATCAAAACTGCGTTCGAAGCGTACGCAAACAATGATGCAGTCACGATCGCAACCGATGCCGACGAAGCCATCGAAACGGCCGCTACGATTTTTAGAGAGTCGAAAGGCGAGGCCGTCGCAATCGCGGCAACAAACTCGACCGTTGCGGCATTGAACGCGAGATTGCGAATGGACGCCGCGACAATCGGGCTTCTAACCGGCCCCCAAATCACAATGAAAGCTATTCCGCGCGGTCAAAAGAACCCGAAGACTGCAGAGGCGGTCGATTTACCATTGAGAGCCGGCGATCGACTGATCATGGGCGCAGAGGCAAAAATCGGTGACTTGACTTTACGAAACGCGGCACGGCTGACAATACGAAGGATCGATCAAAACGGCATGATCGTACTGGCGATCGGAGAAAATCGTGAGATATCCACAACACTATCGGAAATTCAACGGTCAGGACGCGAAGGTAGTGCGCCTATCATGCAACATGCCTACGCAACCACGATTAATGCGGCGCAGGGCGCAACGTGGAGCAAGACAATTTGGCTTGCCGGGAAGGAAGATTCGAGATCAGCGCTTGTCGCTATGACAAGACACACGTCGACGCTCGATATCGTCATTGATAAAGCCAGCGTTCCAAGATCTTTCGATGCGGAAATCATGCTGGATCGAACGGGAATGTCTGATCCTTCAGAATCCATCGATGAGCGGACGGACGAACAAATCATCAGGACGACCGGCAAGTGCATGGAAAAAATATTGCGACCCCGGAACGCGAGCGATATTCTGGGCCTACCCGCACAAGGCCAAACAATCCCTAGGAAAGCAAGAATGTCCGAATCTCAAATCAGACCCGACTTTACCCAGCTTTTGCCGAAACGGCACGGTTTCAGACGCGACCAAATGCCTGATGCCCCGCCAGGTACAACGATCGTGCCGGCAAAGACGCCGGCCGAAGGTGCGGAAACTGAGGCGTTCAAGATGCTACTGAAACAAATCCGGGACGGCCAAGACGAAGCAGCTGCCAAGGCGCAGCAGAGAAGCAGACACGACGCGGATGCGAACATTGACACAGCCGCCGCCGACCGGCGCCGCTTCGACGCATGGATTGGCAACGACGACGACACTGACGGAGGCGCGGCGACGATGCCGCAGGACCAGAAACCGCGGCGTTCGTCGATACTGGATACATTGTTCAACACCGACACCGAAGAGGCCCCGCCAGGGAAGCCTCAGACGCCGTTTCAGCCAACATGGCGGCCGCCAGCACGACCAGCGCCGGCGCATACGACCGGCACCGACGACGACTACGACAACTCCGCGCCGGGCATGTGATGTCGCCCAGCACCCCCGTTTGCTCTGCTTCGCCGCCGCCCTCGGGGACCGCGATTCCTCGGGAGGCGGCGCGCAGACATATAAAATGGGCCGGACAGATATCATGCTGCTTTTGCCTTCAAAACCGATATGACAGCATAGCTGCCTTTTCGGGCAAAACATGCTCTACCTATAGTCCCCCGAAGGGGGCCGAGCGTAGCGAGGGGGCGGTGTGGGCGCCCAGCCCACGGCTATCCTCAATTTCTTGCTTGTTTAGGGGGGCGCGGGGGGGGGATTTGCGATAACGATGACAATATGATGAACTGTAGACTCATCTAAGGTCAGCCATTTCACGACAAAGATTTGCAAGCGAAATCCTCATTTCTTCGTCGTCGATTTTTCGATCACCGAAAGCCGTAGGAATCATGGACGGAATTCGGTTCGGTCTTATGATGAATTCTGTAACCTCTCGTTCTAAAAATTCAGGTAGCCAATTATAGAGGATTGCAAAAAGATTCGATCTGATTTTTTTATAATCCTTTGAAATCAAATCATCTATCTTCCAGCCTTGCGCGTGAAAATAATTCAAACGTTTTTTTAAATGCAGAATTATTTTCCGTCTTTCAACGATTGGGGGCCAATTTCTGATGTCCTCATTAAATTCATAGCAAAATTGGCTTGTATAAAACTCAAAATTCTCCAGAATTTCGGCAATTAAAATTAATTGCAATTTCGTTTCAGCGATAATTTGATTCCGAATTTCTAAAATTCGGCCTGTCCGATTTCTCTTTCCCATTTAATTAATTCCTGGGAATTTTTGACGCCAGCGATATAATGTCTTTGGGTCTATTCCAAATTTTTTCGTGATTTCATCAATCGACTCGCCTTGTAAAAACGAGCAGACGGCCTCGTATCGGCGATCGTCGCGATGGGATGCTTCGACATCCCGGCGAGATCGAGAACGTCGATTTTTTTCATTTTGATCGATCAGACATGACATTTCAATCATTTCGTCTGGTTCGATTTTCAGCCAGTCAATTAATGTATCTTTTCTAAATCTATATTTTGGATCGATCGATTTACCCGACCATTCTGTGCGTTCGCCGAATGCAGACCTGGTCGCACGATCAACGACGCTGTGAAGATAATGCCCGGTTTCGATCCAGCTCTGGTCTATACCCCAGCCGATGGCGATTGCGGCGATTTCATCGGTAATCTCGCCTGGTCTGCACATCCATGCGATGTGAACGGACGCAATAAAAATCCAAATGTCGCGTTGACCTTTTGGAACTACACCGCCCCATCGTGAATCGGCCAAACGTTGCATGTCGGCGATGACGCCGCATGACCAAGACGACCGATCAAAGCGTCGGACGGCCTGAGATATGTTTTTCGAGGCGGCGGCGCGGCGGGCCTCGCGTTTTTGTCGCAGTTCTGCGAGTTCCACACGACTGAACGGCAGAATTTCGTTCGCCAAATCGCCAAATCGATAACTAAGGCCAGAATCATAAATGATACCAACGCGGCCACATTCGGTCGATCCGAATTTTGGGATCACTCGGCTGTTTATCGATCCGGGTATGCGGAGCACTCTCGTCGAGTCAACAGATCGCTGATCGGCGCCAAACTCAGCGTATTTCCGAACAAGCGTTTTATTGATTGCCTCGATCGTCGTTGCCGCGGCGGCTGGCACGATAGAGTCGAAGGCCCAAATTCCATAAATTCCTCGCCCAGACGAAATGATCGATGTCGGTCTTACGCCGCCATCATTATCTATCCGATCGAGTAGAAGTTCGGCTGTTCGTTCGGGCTCCAGATCTCTCAAATCCGGTATATTATATGTGTCGAGATCGATCCAAGCATGAGACATCGCAGCAACATTGACTTTTCGTCGTTGTGGTCTTTTGAAAAAAGACTGGCTTACATACCGATCGGGTTTGCCGGAATTTTTTTGATTGGCATGCAGCCATTCCCGTCTGCGATGGGCCTCTTCGTGCCAGCCGTTTTCTGCTGATGCGATGATGAAAGAAAAATCGCTGTTTGGTAGATGTCTAAGTTGTTGGCTCTTGTGGCGTTAGCTGTTGATATTGGCTACGAGGGTCTGGTTTGATGTGAGGAGACGATCCATGGACGTGGCAGATTTCGAATCCTGGCTCGG
>NZ_NCJX01000125.1:0-6426 GCF_002282635.1 Acidiphilium sp. 34-64-41
GAAAAGCCAGTTCGTCACGCTGGTGAATGTCAATGGCCGCCATGGCGGGGGCCACTAGCCCTAGTGGGTGTCTGAGTCAACCGGATAGGCACGCAACAAACGCCATGAAAAAACCATTTCAGCTTCAAACGATATCGTGCGACAATTGATCAAACCGCTGGCCATGATTGGAAAACTCCAATGCAGGACATGAAAATCGCAGACCTGCCCGTACACGACCGCGCGATCGACATTACTGGCGAAACCTGCCCGATGACTTTCGTCCGCACGCGCCTCGCACTCGATTCGCTGCCGGATGGCGCGGTTCTATTGGTGCGCCTGAAAGGGGCCGACCCGCGCGCCAACGTGCCGCGCGCCGCTGCCGATCAAGGGCACGATCTGCTCGACATGTTCGACCTCGACGACGGCAGCGCGATACTGGTCATTCGCAAAGCGAGCGCCTGAGCAACAGCGCATCGGCACCGGGTCCGTAGTAATCGCGCCGGATACCGCAATCCTTGAACCCGCAGGAGCGATAAAGCCCCAGCGCGGGCGCGTTGTCGGCGGCGACTTCCAGAAACATCGTCGCCGCCCCGCGCTGGCGCGACTCATCCAGCGCCAACCCCAGCAATCGCCGTGCCAACCCCTGGCGACGCACGGCGGGGGCCACGCCGATCGTTAATATCTCGGCCTCATCAGCCACCGCGCGCGCCAACACCAGCCCGCCGGGCTCGATCACATAACCGAACACCAGGCCTGACGTGAACAGATCCACGAAACTGGCCGCCGACCAGGCCGCGGCACCGAAACAGGCCAGATGCACCTCCGCCAGGAGATCGGCGCAAAGCACCGATGCAGCGATCACATGCTCGCTCAAATTGGCGCGGGACGCAGCCCGCCCGCCGGCAGTTTCGCTTCCGGTGGATCGACATACAACGGCATCGCCGGCCGCATCGGCAGTCCTGCCGCCACGCGCCGGCGCAGCGCTGCCGCAATCGCCGTGCCCGAACAATACCGCGCATCGGTCAGCATCACATCGTTACCACGCGCGGCCAGCCGCGCCGCGACCGCGCCGGCCTGTTCGCCGGCCAAGGCGATCGGCCCGTCCGGTTGCGGCAGATCGGCCTCATCGAAACCGGCCGCAACGCCGTCCCGCTCCAGGAAAACCCGGCCGCGCCGCGCCGTCAGCGCGACCCACAGCGGCCGCTGCAACAGCGGTAACGCCGCCCCGAACGCCTCACCCATCGAAATCCCGTGAACCGGCACGTCGGCGGCAAGGCCCAACCCCTGGGCCAGCGCGATCGAAGCGCGCAGGCCGGTGAAGCTGCCCGGCCCGATCGTCACCCCGATCGCATCGAGCGCTCCGGGTACCACTCCGCCCTCATCAAGACATTCGCCCACCCAGACGGCCAGCATCTCGGCCAGCCCTGTCTCCGGCGCACCGGCCCGCACGGCCAAAGCCACACCATCGGCCACCAGCGTGACCGAAGCATGACGCTGCGCCGCATCGATCGCCAGAATCCGGAGCGGCATCACGCCAGCACGCACGCCTCATCGAAACTCAGCCGCGGCGACCGCTCGAAAGGGTCGCCCGCGACCCCATGGCCGAGATTGACCAGGAAATTGGACCGCCAACCCTGATCCGACAGGAACAACTGATCCACCTTGTGCCGATCGAACCCGGACATCGGGCCGCAATCCAGCCCCAACGCGCGCGCTGCGATCATCAGATAAGCCCCTTGCAGCGTGCCGTTGCGCGTCGCCGTCTCATCAGCCAGGTCCGGATTGCCCGAAAACCACGACCGCGCATCGGCATGGGGGAACAAGGTCGGCAGCTTTTCGTAGAACTGCGGATCATACGCGACGATCACCGTCACCGGCGCGCTCATGGTCTTGTCGATATTGCCGGGGTTCAGCGCCGGCTTGAGCTTTTCCCGCGCCTCCGGCGTGCGCAAAAACACGAACCGCGCCGGCGAACAATTGGCCGAGGTCGGGCCGAATTTCAAAACCTCGTACAACGCCTGCAACACATCATCGCCGACCGGCTGATCGGTCCACGCGGTCTTGGTGCGCGCGGTGCGGAACAGGATATCGAGCGCCGTATCATCCAAAGACGAACCGCTCACGCCGCGACCTGCTCGACCGAGGTGACCTCCGGCACATAGTGCCGCAGCAGATTCTCGATCCCCATTTTCAACGTCGCGGTCGAGGACGGGCAGCCCGAGCAGGCGCCCTGCATGTGCAGCGTCACGACACCGGCACGAAAGCCGCGGAACACGATGTCGCCGCCATCACTCGCCACCGCCGGGCGCACCCGCGCATCGAGCAATTCCTTGATCTGGTCGGCAATTTCACGGTCGGCGGGGTCGACATCCTCATCGGCCAGTTGCGCATCGCTGGCCATGACCGGCCGGCCCGACAGGAAATGTTCCATGATCGCGCCGAGCACCTGGGGCTTTAGCGCCGGCCAGTCCATCGCATCGCTCTTGGTCACGGAGATGAAATCGGCGCCGAGAAACACCCGCTCGACCGCCGGCAGATCAAACAGGGCCGTCGCGAGCGGGCTGATCGACGCCGCCTCGGCACGATCGAAATCCGCCGACCCCTGCTCGAGCACGGTGCGCCCGGGTAAAAACTTCAAGGTTGCGGGGTTGGGCGTGATATCAGTCTCGATGAACATGGCTGAACTCCTCGGGAAAACTTGTATTTCTAAACCGGACAACTCCGGTACTCTCTATACCATCGTGATCCCGATCGCAAAACACAACCGCCGGATCACGCGCCGCTGTCGCGCGCATTAAACAACCGTAGGCCATGATTCCGACACCGCCCCGCCTGTATCCCGTCATCGCGCAAACCGTATAAGACACCAGCGCACTGCCTGACCACCTGTAACGGAGACCACACATGCCTTCGATGATCCATCGCAAACCCGCTCTGGCCGCCCTGATCCTGACCACCGGCCTCGGCCTGGCCGCCATCAGCGCCACGCACGCCGCCACCACCACGGCCGCGCCCGCCACGACCGCCAACACCACCACAGCGATGACCCCGGCACAAAAAGCCATCATCGCCCATGTCGATGCGCGGCTCGCCACGCTGAAAAAATCGATCGGCATCACCACGGACGAGGAATCGAGCTGGCACGGCTTCACCCAGGTGTCGCGTACCAACGCGCTCAACCTTTCAGCGATGTATGAGCAACGCGCCAAGACACTCGCGACCATGAATGCCGTCCAGAACATGGAATCCTACGCCGCCATCTCGGCCAAGAACGCGGATGACATGAACGCTTTATCGGCCTCGTTCCAGACGCTCTACAGCAAGCTTTCCCCGGCCCAGCAGAAAAAGATCGACGCGGCCTTCCGCGCCAAGGCCGAGGCCATGACCAAGAAACACCTCAAGAAGCTCAAGCACAGCTGAGCCACGCGGTTCAGTCAGCGGGATTCCGCAAATACCAGCCGCCGGCGCCCCTGCATCAACGGGATCACGCCGGCGACATCCTTCACCGCCTCGGCCAGCACCACGCCGCCAAGCTGCGGCACCGCCCGCCGGCCAATCCGCTCGAGCAGATCGGCCGTGCTCAAATCCTTGCCCAACCCCAGCGGCGGGATCAGCAGCGCCATATCCCGCCGCTCAACCCGGAACATCGAGCCGGCCAGCAGCCGCCCAAGCTGTGCAGCACTATACGGCTGGCCATGACCGAACGGCGTGCGCTCCAGATACGCCCAGGGCGATGCACGGTTCGGCACCACCACGATCATCCGCCCCTCCGGGCGCAGCACCCGCCACGCCTCGCGCAGCATGCGCCGCGCCGCTTCGGCGTGTTCCAGCCCGTGGATCATCAGCAACCGGTCGATACTGACATCCGCAAGCGGCAGACTATCCTCCTCCGCCGCGGCACTCAGGTTGAGCCGGGATGCCGGCCACCGTGTAACACCCATCTGTGCCGGCGTGATCACCACACAGCGTGCCGCCTGCTCGCGCCACACCCGCAAATAGGGCGCCGGATAGCCCACGCCGAGCACCTCCATCCCCGTCAGATCCGGCCAGAGTGCGGCCAGCCGCGCGCGAATCTGCCGGGCTGCCATCACGCCGTGCCGCGTGGCATAGAAATCGGCCATCGCCGTCGCATCTATAGTCATGCAATCCCTATAGCACTTCTGAAGGATCGATCATGTCCATCGCCTACGCCGGCTTCACCATCACCCGTGTGCCCATGCTGACCGACAATTACGCCTGGTTCGTCGGGCACGACGGCGCCACCGCCTTCGTCGATCCGGCCGATGCCGAAGCCGCCATTTTCGCGGTCGACCGCGAGGGCTCGAAGCTCGACTATGTCCTGCTCACCCACCATCACGACGATCATGTCGCCGGCGCCCGCGCGCTCGCCGCCCGGTTCGATGCAAAAATCGTCGGCAATGCGGCCGATGCCAGCCGCCTGCCGCCGCTCGACATTGCGCTGAAAGACAACGATACCATCGATTTCGGTGGTGCCAAACTGAAAATGATCGCGACACCCGGCCACACCACCGGCCATGTCACCTACCTGTTCGACGATGAAATCGCCGCTGTCGGCGACACGCTGTTCAGCCTCGGCTGCGGCCGCATGTTCGAAGGCACGGCGGAGGCATTCCACACCAGCCTGCATCGCCTCGCGACCCTATCACCCGACACCATGCTGCTGTGCGGTCATGAATACACTTTATCCAACGCCCGTTTCGCCCGCAGCGTCGATCCCGACAATGAAGCGCTGATGGCCCGCGCCAATGAGGTCGAACGCCTCCGCGCCGAGCGCGAACCCACCCTGCCGGTCCGCCTCGCCGAAGAATTGCTGACCAACCCGTTCCTGCGCGCCCAGACGCCGGAGGAATTCGCCCGCCTGCGCACGGCCAAGGATAATTTCTGATGTCATGAGCATGTCATGAATAAATCTTTCTCACCCCCCCGGCTTCGCGCTACCTAAACAGCAGCACGAAACGCTACTTAAAATAGAGGGCTGCATGAGCAAACATCACCCCGGCAAGCCACACCAATTTGGCACGCCGATGGCGGAACACCATGGCGTCCATTCGCAAATGGCGCCGCTGAGCAAAGGCTCGGGCTTTCAGCCCCTGCCCGCGCCGACCGGGCCGTACCCCTACCGGCTCGACCTTGCGAGCATCATCCCCGACCAGGTCGCCGCGATGAAATCAGCCGGCGGCATGACCATGCACCTGATCGCCGATACTGGCGGCGTGCTCGACCCGACGCCGCAGGAACTCGTCGCCGCCGGCATGATCACCGATGCCGGTATCGCCGGCCCCTACGGCAAACCTGGCTTTGCCTATCACTGCGGTGACGTGATCTATTTCGACGGCGAAGCGAGCCGGTATTACGCCCAGTTCTACCTGCCCTATGAATTCTACCCGATCCCGATCCTCGGCATCCCCGGCAATCATGACGGTGACATCTACGACAACGGCACACTGGTCGATAACGTCCCCTCGCTGACCGCCTTCGTCAACAATTTCTGCGCGGCCGAGCCAGGTACCCATACGCAAGAAGCGATGGACATTCCCCGCACCGCGATGACGCAGCCCAACGTCTATTTCACGCTGGAAACGCCTTACGCCACCTTCATCGGCCTCTACACCAACGTCCCCGAAGGCGGCGAAGTCCACCAGGACCAACGCGACTGGTTCGCCGCCGAACTCAAGGCCGCCGACCCCGCAAAACCGATCATCGTCTGCATGCACCACCCGATCCACTCGCTCGATGCGTACCACTCCGGCAGCAAGACCATGGCCGCTATCCTCACCGAAGCCGAAACCACCGCGGGTGTTACCGCCCATATGGTGTTCGCCGGCCATGTTCATAACTACCAGCGCTTCACCGAGACCGACGATGCCGGCAACCAGAAACCCTTTTTCGTCGCCGGTTTCGGCGGCTACCACAATCTCCACCGCATGGAGAAAAACGGTGGCCAGGACATCGTCGCGCCGTTCACCCCGCCCGACCAGCCCAACGTCACGCTGGAGAATTTCGTTGACGACCGGTTCGGCTTCCTCCGCCTCGAAATCGACGAAACCACCATCAGCGTGAAATCCTACTCCGTCCCCCGCCCGCAGGAGTCCTACCGCGCGCCACCCCGCCTGCGCGACGCCATAAAACTGGACTGGAAAAATCGCCGACTGGTCGCCTGAACGCGCACAAGAGAGCTAACGCCCGATCTGACGGTCCAACCCCGTCAGGTTGGCCCTGATCGTTACCAACGTGTCCAGAAACTGCTCGGTCGCCGTCTCGGATAATCCACGCACGGCCTCACTGCGCACCGCACCACGGACCAGGTCGATCGCCTCCAGCACGGGATAAGCCGCCGGGGTCGGCCAGATCGTACGCACCCGCCGGTCGGTCTCGTGGCTGCGCCGCTCGATCAATCCTTGCTGCTGCAAGCTGTCGAGCAGG
>NZ_NCJX01000126.1:0-6337 GCF_002282635.1 Acidiphilium sp. 34-64-41
TTTTCGACGTTCTGCAGGATGAGCTTTGCCATGATTGCCTCTATTTCACGGCGCCGAACGTCAGGCCGCGCACCAGGCGCCGCTGCGTCAGACTGCCGAGTACGAGTATGGGAGCAACCGCCAGGACCGATGCGGCCGAGAGTTTTGCCCAGAACAGGCCTTCGGGTGCAGAAAACCGCGCGATATAGGCGGCGAGCGTGCCGGCGTGGAGGCAGTGACGTTTGATGCTCCAGAACGCCTCGTCCAGGACAGAATCACCGAGAGCAGCGCCGTGGAGGCGATGCCGGGATCCGAGAGCGGCAGCAACGGATGCCACATCTGCTGGCGCAGCCCCTCCCTCCACGCTGTCACTTTCCGCCTATTCTGAGCTATTGAGCCGAATGGTATATACGGGCTTCCTCGCTGGCCATGCGCTTGATAACTGTGCCGACTTGGGCCGGATCGTATAGCAACCGCTGGAACTCCTTCATACCATATTTAGACATCGCCGATTTATTGTCCCGGTCATAGAATTGGGCAAAATGCGGTGTGCTAGCTAAAATTGCTGCCTGCTGGCGGAGCAATGGATTCTGCGGCAACGGGGCATGGGCAACGACTGGCAGCTCGCCAATCGCCGCGGCAAATTTGCCTTGGATCGCGGGATCCTCGATGAACTCCAGGAATTTTTCAGCATCGGGCTTGTTCTTGGCATGCGAGGGTATGGCGAACATATCTATCGGCGCGTCCTCGCCTGGTCCTGACTTGGAATCAATAACCGGAAATTGGAAAAATCCGATATCCTTGGCCATAGCGGGCGGGATTGCCGGGATGACGAACGACCCGATGAGCGACATTGCCGCTTTTCCGGTAAACATGAAATTCTGAGCCTCCTGCCAGCGGTAGGAAGTTGCATTGGGCGTAAAATAGCCATGCGAGATAAGATTGGCCCATTCATGAAACACTTTCTGAACGCTTGGTGCATCATAGGAAATCTTGCCCTGCATCAGCGCCTCATGCGCTTTGTAACCATTGGTTCGCATGTCGAGATAGTCGAACCAACCGGCCGCCGGCCATAAATCCTGGTCGCCTAAAGCAATCGGAGTCACCCCGTGTTTCTTCAATTCGGCGCAATCCGACAGAAACTCATCCCACGACTTGGGTACAGTCAAATGGTATTTGGCGAATACGTCCTTACGATAATACATGCCCCACATGTAATAAGCCCATGGAATTCCCCATTGCTGCCCTTGATACGTGAGTTGTTGGGTTACACCGGGTGCTAGTTTGTGAACCAAATCGAGCCTGGTCCAAATCGACGTGACCGGGGCAAACAATTTAGGCTTGACAAATTTTAACATCCGAACACCTGGATACCAATAGACTATGTCCGGTGGATCTGCTGCCAGCCAGTTACGAATTGCTATTTTCTCATCTGCATTAGCGTAATTGTTGACTTTGATATGAATATTGGGGTGCGCTTTCTCGAATGCAGCGACGACCTTGTTAAAGCCGGTCTGTTTGCCCGGTTGCTGCGGTACCATGTTGATAACCAGCGTGCGCGCCTGCGCGCCTCCCACCATAAATAAGGCGGCTGCAGCGCCCACTAACACGGCTTTCAAGCGTTTCTTCATCAGTTCCTCCGGTTTTTAGGTTTGTTCAAGCCAGACGGCCACGCCTGCGATATTAAGATGGCTGTTACCGATTAACAGGCGGGCATGTTTAGGAATCGGCACGGTCGCTGGATCTGGTCCGGCGTTGAAGGCGAAATGCAGATTTCCGCGACGCCTGATCCGTAGCCCAGCGTTGACCGGACGGACAGGAACCGAGGCGCGGTTGGCCAATCGTATCAGCACGCTCTCCAATAATGCCTCATCTGGCCAGCCAGCAAGATAGGCGAGCTGATCTGCTTCGAGTAATGCAGGTGCACCATCCGCACAGCGTGCGGCGACAGCGGTGCCCCCTACCGCGGTGTACTCACGCCAGTGCGTGATCGCCCCATGAATGGCATCGCCCTGCACGCCGATTTCCACACCGCTCCGCAGTGATTCGACCCGCGATATCGAAAAATTCATAGCAGTCCCGAGAGGTCCCGGCGCCAGCATCTCCGGAATTGCAAAATTCACGGTCTTGGATCCGCTACGTGGTCCAAACAAGATGAGTGCACCCGTGGCCTGCAACCGGCCAAGCCGTTCGGCATCGAGGATCGGTAGCGATGGCACAACGATGAGGCGATATCCAACCGGCACATCGTCGGCACTGACGATGTCGACGTCCAGCCCAAGGCGCCGGAGCGCGGAATATGTTTGAAACACAAGCGCCATATACTGGAAGTTTGAGCCCTGCGGTTGAGTTTCGATAAGCCATTGCGATTCATAGTCGAATACTAAAGCAACGGCGGCCTGCCGCGTGTCCGTATCCGCCCCGGCCGCTTCGAGACACGCAAAATCGGACACCAACGTCGCTACCTCACCGAAGCCAACATCGGGCATGTCATTCGGTAACCTGAGTCCGGAATGCATCTGCTCCTGAGCAAATCTGCATTGCCGCCAGCGGAAATAAGCGACGAAATCGGCGCCGTGTGCAAAGGCTTCGAGTGTCCAAAGCCGCACCATGCCAGCGTGGGGCGCGGGGTTATGCGGTGCCCAATTCACCGGGCCGGCCTGCTGCTCCATCACTCCGAACGAGGCAGCGCCAATGCCACGATACAAATCATGGTGGAACGCCGCGATATCGGGATGGCCCGTGCGGCACCATTTCTGTTTCTCCGATTCGGGAAATGCGAAACTATCGAGAAAGCCAAGCGGATAACTATCCCATCCGACCACATCAAGGTCCGCTGCCAGAGCACGATGATCGTACTCGGTGAAGAACCCCATCGTATTATGGAGAAAGCGCACCCCCGGCGCGTGGGGTCGGATTGCGTCGATCTGGGCATGATTGAACTTCACGACCTGATCGGAGGAAAATCGTCGCCAGTCTAGCCGGTGGGCTGGGTTGGCTTCAGTAACCGTTGCCACGGGCGGGTCAATTGCGTCGAAATCGGGATACTCCATACTCCAAAACACATTGCCCCATGCCTGGTTCAACGCTTCGATCGTGCCGTAACGAGCGGCCAACCAGTCACGAAACGCAGCCGCGGCCGCTGCAGAATAACTGACGACGGTACTGTGGCAACCGTATTCATTGTCGATCTGCCAGATTTTGATCGCCGGATGATTGCCATAACGCTGGGCCATCGCAGCCGCGATCCGGCATGCTTCGTCGCGATAGATAGGGCTCGAGAAGCAATAATGCCTGCGCGAGCCGAAGCCACGCGGCCGACCATCCGGCCCAATCGCGAGCAAAGAGGGATGTTCACGAACCAGCCAACGCGGTGGCGTGGCGCTCGGAGTACCCAGCACGATCGAGAGTTCAGCGCTGGCCAGCGTTTCGATTGCACGATCCAACCAGTCCCATGTGAACTGTCCGCGCGTTGGTTCCAAACGACTCCAGGCGAACTCTCCGATGCGAACGAGCGACAAGCCAAGATCCCGCATATTGGCCGCATCACGCTCCCACATCGCCTCCGGCCAATGTTCTGGATAGTAGCAGACACCTAACCTCATTTTGATCGACTCCTAGCTCGTGACGTGAATCAGCACAGCTGATTCCGGTGCCAGATTGGGCAACTGCACCCCTGCCGCGGCCAGTGCAGCACCGGAAAGCCTGATGATTTCACCGTCAATGAAGCCGGTCGTCTTACGCATCTGCCTGCTATGATGGTCGGTCCGTTCGATGATCCGAACTGCATAGCGGCGAGCAGGATCGAGCCCCGGGAGCCGAAGCGGAGGGGCAATGATAGCTGGCGAGGTGCTGACACGGGCGCAGCAGATCAGAGCTTCCTCGCGATCATGGGCAATTACGCCGTTGGCAATCAGGCCAGTATCGTCAGCTTCAAGACGCACTGAAACCCCAGCATGCAGCAACGCGCGATGCTGCTTGTACCTCGCGATCCACCGCCCGAGCATTTCACGTTCAACGTCATCGAGTTTTGTGACATCGAGTTCGAGGCCGAAATGTCCGAACAGCGCGACCGCCGCCTGAAAACCGAAATCAAGCCGCCGACCCGTGGTATGGGCGGGGCGGGGCCCGATATGGGCCCCCATGATTTCGGGCGGCAGATACAGCCCAAAACCACGAAGAATCGCAATACGTTCAAGCGCATCGTTGCAATCGGAGGGCCAGACACGATGGGTGCGGGCAAGAATACCGAAATCGGCCCGAGCGCCACCCGACGCGCAGCTCTCGATTTCGACGTCCGGATGGCGGGCGCGCAGTTTATCAATCAGGTGATAGACAGCGCGCGTCTGTCGATCGACCGACGCGACACCATCATGCCCCGGCGCGGTGAGGTCGCGGTTCATATCCCATTTCAGGTAGCCGATTGCGTTCGCGGTCAGCAGTTGGTCGAGCGCGTCAAACAGATACGTGAAGACCTCGGGCCGACCGAGGTCAAGGACATACTGGTGACGGCCGGTGATCGGCGGTCGACCTGGCACGTTGAGAATCCAATCCGGATGTGCACGGAACAGATCGCTGTCGGGGTTGACCATCTCCGGTTCGACCCAGAGACCGAATTCCATACCGAGGGCGCGCACATGATCGATCAGCGGTGTCAGGCCGTCCGGATATTTGGTAGGGTCTGCCGTCCAGTCCCCAAGGGCACGGTGATCGTCGGATCGATTAAGGAACCAGCCATCGTCGAGTACAAAACGTTCCACCCCAATAGCGGCTGCGGCATCCGCGAGCCGTTGTAATGTGGGAACGTCATGGTCGAAATAGATTGCCTCCCACGTATTGAGATGCACTTTACGCGGACCGTGCAGCGTCGGAAGTACACGATCACGCACAAAGCGATGCCACTTGGCGCTATAGGTCCCAAGGCCCGCGCCTGAACAGGTGGCATAAGCGGGCGGCACCTTATGGGATGCGCCGGCAGCCAGAATCACTTCACCTGGCAGAAACAGGGAACCGCACTGCAATACTCGCCTGCCATCGGCGAGGCGATCGAGCAAAATACGATGATTGCCGCTCCAGGCCAGAACGGCCCCGAAGATCAAGCCAGATGTTTCCGAAAAACCGGCACTACCAAGTGTGAGGGCTGGAACATTCTGGTGCGAAGTCCGCCCGGTGCGGTTCTCCGCAAGCCAGGATCGCGCTGGTAATGGTGTGCGTTCCAGCACGAATTCGCGGCACCACCGGCCACCGCTGGCAACCAGTTCAGCCATCTGCGCTGGCACCGGCAACACCAGCGATGCACACCAGTCGAGTTGCAGAGAAGTGCTGCCGGTGTTGGTCACGATGGTCCCGATTTCCAGGACATCACTCCGGTGATCAAGGCGGTAGATCAAGCTAACTGCAAGGCACGCCTGCGGGTCCACAAGATTGAGAGTAATCGTATCATCCGTGCAAGACAGCGTCTCCACTCGCAGATCGGTGACGAAATCTTGCCCGCCGCGATGTACGGCCAGACCGGGATGGCCGCTGTAGCCGCGCCCCGCGTCCGCCATTAAGGAAATCGGTGACGGCTGCTCCAAGCCGGCATGAGGCACAGGTCGTGCCTGCGCCGCCCGCAAGGATGGAATATCTTCATCGGGGTCCAATACCTCACCCCAATGAAGGATACTGGGCGTGCCATCATCGATTGCAATGACCAGGGTCGAACCGGGGCTGTCGAGGCGAAGATGATCTGGCATAATCTATCCTTTGGAAGCGCCGAGCGTCAGCCCAGCAATAAAATGTTTTTGCATGGCAAAAAACATGATCACCGGCGGTAGGGCGGCAATGATCGCGGCGGCCGAAACCAGTTGCCACGACGAAATGAACTGGCCCTCAAGAGTTTGTAGTGCAGTGGTCACCGGCCGCACATCGTTTCCCTGGACCAGAACCAGTGCCCAGAAATAATCATTCCAGACAAATGTAAACAGCAGCACCGAAAGTGCGGCAATCGCTGGACGAACGAGTGGCAGGACGATATGCCGGAAAATCTTCCAATCGGCGACACCATCCACCCGCGCCGCTTCCAGCAGATCATCTGGTAGCACGGCAATGAAGTTGCGCATGAAAAAGATAGCGAAGCCACTCTGGAAGGCAATGTGGAACAGAATCAACGCGGCGAAGCTGTTGTAGAGCCCGAAATGTAGCGAGAACGTGCGCACCGGGACCATCAGCACCTGGTACGGCACAAAATTCCCACCGACGAAAATCGCAAGCAAGATGGTACCGTGCCTATCCGGTTAAGTCAGACACCCACTACATGTGGGGTGGACCCATGCTCCCGAATAAAGCTGGGCATAGGTTGGCGCCTCGGCGCCGCCCG
>NZ_NCJX01000127.1:0-6307 GCF_002282635.1 Acidiphilium sp. 34-64-41
GGGGGAAAGCCAGTTCGTCACGCTGGTGAATGTCAATGGCCGCCATGGCGGGGGCCACTAGCCCTAGTGGGTGTCTGAGTCAACCGGATAGGCACGGATACAACAAGAAAGAGTTTGAACAGGCGATGTCATCCCTGTTTGCAACCAAACAGATCACGGTGATCGATTACAAGCGCAACCGCCAAAACTACCGCAGGATCGCCCGCGACAATCAACCATCAACCCAATCGGAACCAGCAACATGACACAGAACCCCACCGCCGAAATACTGCCCGACGCAATCGAATCGCTGATCCACGCTGCCAAGACATCAACAGGCGGGCACTCCCAGAACCACCTTGCCGCATTGGCGCGCGGTGAGCCTCTTCCTTCCTACCGCGTCGAAGACTGGCTCTGTAACGCCGGTTGCCACAGACTTTTTACAAACCATGCCATCCTACACGATTGGCCGGACGAAGGCGCTTATCCTCTGCCGCGCAACAATTTCGCTATGAGCGGTAGAGGCGTCACCGCCGCCCGGTTCGTTGCCTACCTGATTAAGCTGCATCGCCTGGGTATCGATGCCGGGGCCAAGGCGGCCATCACCGCGTTACGCCCCACGCTCGCCAAGCGAAAATACCTGACGGCCGCTGAACTCCACGTCTGGTGGGGACCGAAGGAGATGGATCGGTTTGAGGATGCTCTCATAATTCAGACAGACGCAGAATGGGACGAACCGATCACGGTGGTAGGGAACTCCGGCCATACCTTGTCCGTTGTGCCCAACCGTGACGGTCGCGCCATATTGATCGGTCACGGGGTGAAGCCGAGCCGTCGAAAGATGGAATCGAACTTTTGGAGCGTCGGATTCTACCCGGTCAAAATGCCGAAAAGTACCCCTGCACCCGGTCTGCACCCGGTTGCACCCGGTGCACCCGGTCTCTCATAACCCATTGATATTGCTTGCACCCGGTGGTTGCGCACCCGGTGCACCCAGTCATGCATAAGTCATTGATTTCATTGTGCACTAGGTTGTATCGCAGTGTCCCCCCATACCCCCCTACGTGCTGCGCCCTCTTTAGGGAGGGGCGCACACGTAAAAAGAGGGGAGAAACCGAGGCCAAAAGGAGCGCGAAATTACTCGCAACAGATCATCGATCAGGGGGGGGGGCGATCGAACCACCGCAAAACCCCGACCATACTTTCCACCACACCGAACACCTCGAACTGACCAACGCCGGTCACTTTCAACCGCCCCGGCGTCGAGACAATCCAACCCCAAACCAATAGAGCAACCGGTTCATGACCAGTTGTCTGCTCCGCTGAAACCATTGCGGAATATAGGGTTTACTTGAATTAAGACCGAAACCGGCTATCTGGGGCAACGTCGGGGCAACATCGCCACGGCGTTCGATGGAGAAAATGGCGATGAGCGATACCGACCCGGCGATGGTGAAAACCGAAGCGGTAAGCCCGCGCCAACCCACCGCCACCACGCGCCGGATCGTCGCCAAGGCATCGCCATCAACCACCCACCCCAAACGCACCCGTGTGATTGATCCGCAAACCCGGCCGATCCAATGGGCAGGGAAGCGCAACACTCGCCTGGGGTACCTCTACACCGCACTCCGCGCCGAACTGGTCAAACACATCGGAGGCGCCCCGAACGCAGCGCAACGCGCGCTGATCGATCGCATCGCCATGGTGCAGGTGCGCATGGCGATCATGGACGAAAAGATGTTCCGCGACGGCGACCTGTCAGAGCATGCCGGCCGGGAGTATCTGGCCTGGGCAAACTCCATGAGCCGGATGCTCCAAGCCCTTGGCCTCGATGGCGCGCCCGCACCCCAGCCGACGCTTGCGGACTATCTCGCCAGCAAGTCCCCCAAGCCATGACCCGCCGCACCGCGCGCCCTGCCACACCCCCCAACCCCGCCCCTGCGTCTCTGCACGACAACGCTCTCGACATCCTCGCCTCACTCGACGACCCCAACCTCTTCGCGCCTCACTTCAAGGAGGGCACCTGGACGGCTTGGCGCGCCTTCCTGGCCGCTCTGTTCGGTCTGCCGATGACAGATACCGAGACGGAGACATTCAGGCTGCGCACCGGCCGCACAGAACCGCCCCTGACGCCCTTTCGCGAAGCCGCCCTCATCGTCGGACGGCGCGGTGGCAAGAGCCGCGTGCTGGCCCTGATAGCGGTATTCTTGGCAGTGTTTCGCGACTACGGTCCGCACCTCGCCCCCGGCGAAGTTGCCACCATCGGCGTACTCGCTGCGAACCGTGATCAGGCCAGATCGATATTCAGGTTCATCAGCGGACTATTGAAAGCCACCCCCCTGCTCGCCGGCATGGTGCAGGATGAGAACACCGAGACCATCATCCTATCGAACCGGGTTCACATCGAGATCGGCACCGCTAGCTTCCGCACCACGCGCGGCTACTCATATGCAGCCGTGCTGGCCGATGAGATCGCGTTCTGGCGATCGGATGAGACCAGCGCCAACCCGGACGTTGAAATCTTGCGCGCTCTTCGCCCCGGCATGGCGTCGATACCCGGCTCAATCCTGCTGCTGGCATCATCGCCCTACGCAAAACGTGGCGCGCTCTATGCCACCTTCCGCCGCAACTACGGCCGGGATGACGCCCGCGTGCTGGTGTGGAAAGCCGATACCGCCGCGATGAACCCGAGCATCGACCCCGCCATCATCGCCGAAGCATACGAGGAAGACCCCGAGGCCGCCCGCGCTGAATACGGCGGCGAGTTCCGCGACGATCTTGCCGACTTCGTGACCCGCGAAACGGTGGACGCAGTGACGTGCTGGGGGCGCACCGAACTTCCCCCCGAGCCGGGCGTGGCCTATCTGGCCTTCGTCGACCCCTCTGGCGGCGTGTCCGACGCCATGACTCTCGCCATTGCGCACATCATGCCGAGCGGCGTTGTGGTGCTTGACGCGGTACGCGAGGCACGGCCTCCGTTCGATCCAGAAGCCACGGTGAAAGACTTCGCCGACACCTTGCGCCGGTATGGCGTGTCGACGGTTACAGGCGATCGGTATGGCGGCGAGTGGCCTCGCCAGCGCTTCCGTGAACACGGTATCGAATACAACGCCTGCGCGCGTCCGAAGTCGGACTTGTATCTCGACCTGCTGCCGCTGCTGAATGCCGGCCGCGTCGCACTGCTCGACAACCCTCGCCTGTCCGCCCAATTGGTCGGTCTTGAACGTCGCACGGCCCGGTCCGGCAAGGATTCGGTGGATCACTCCCCCGGCGGTCACGACGACTTGTGCAACAGCGTGGCGGGCGTGCTGGTCGGCCTCGACCTCGACCGCCGCCCTGCACTGATTAAGTCGGCAGGCTTGACGACGGGCGGCGCCGCGCAACCTCTGCCAAAGCGCTGCGACTACATCATCGGGGTGATCCATATTGGCGATGACGGAACCACGGCGATTACGTATTGGGCTCGCGACACTCCTACCGATCATCTCTTGATCCTGGTGGATTTCGACGTTCAACCGCTCACAATGGAACTATTCGCCGCGGCATCGAGGCGGATGAAGGAAATTGCGGGGGTCTGCCCGCCGCGATATGCCGCAAGCCTTTTCGTGCCGGCAGTTTTGCAAGAGAATGGCTGGGCGGCGGGTTCCGATGTCGATATTGTGCCGCAATACCTGTTCGAACACCCGGCATCGCTTGCCTTGGCAGCGAGCGCGCATGTGGCAAGCGCGCGTGTGAAAATGGGGGCGGCCGCTCTAGCGCGGGTTGAAACCTATCCCCTATCGGCGTCGCTTGATTTCAAGGTGACTGAAGCTCTGGACGGGATGCAACCGCTGCGCACTGCGTTGCTGTTGGGCATTGCGATTGCCCTGAATCCCATAGATCAGGCACGCCCGGCGGCCGCGTGAGTCTGCATTATTTATTCCCCATAGGACTATACTTATATGTATCATAATGCATCATAGATACCCATGGATATACATTATCCTTATTCTAACAATACTTGATATTACAGCATAACCGGCTATCTTATTTCTACAAGATCGGCGATCGGCCCGCCGATGCCGGTGCGGGTGGACGGTTTCACTCCCGTTCGCCTGCACCGGCAGCCCATGAAAATGCAAAGGACTGATTTATGCCCAACCGTGCCCCGGACTTTGAGGCCACCGACAACAACGAAGAAATCCCCGCCTGGGCGGATGCCCTCATGAAGTCGCACAAGGCCGTCCTGGACCGGCTCGATGCGATGGAGCGCGATGGCGGCGAAGACCCGACCCTGAACACAAACGGGCAGCGCCGCGATTACGCGGCACCGACCGAAGACCCGACGTTAAACACAAACGGGCAGCGCCGTGCGGACAGCTACCAATCCGCCGCAAATCGTGCCGCAATGGCGAAGATCGCCGCGCTTGAACACCAGATGCGCCGCGTCACCGCCGAAGCGCCGGCCGATGACCGCAACCAGATTGCCGAAGCACGCAGTCGTGCCGACAGTGTTTTTCAGGCCGCGCTTGGTCGCACAGTGCCCGATCCCGTTCCGGGCGAACGCCCCATCGCATATCGCCGCCGTTTGGCCGATGCTTTGAAAAAGTTTAGCCCGACCCTCGCCACCGCCCGCCTCGATAGCGTTGCGGGTGCCGCGCTCGATGTCGTCGAAACCCGCATTTATGCCGATGCCCTTGCTGCCGTGAAAGGCAACACCGTCATGCCGGCAGGCCAAATCCGGGCGATCAAGAAACTCGAACTTGGGCATGAGGTGACGGAATACGTTGGCGATCCGCAAGCCGCATGGGCACCGTTCAGCGCGGGTGCGGGCGGCAAAGTTTCTTTCAATCAGTCTGCCGGAAAGCGGGGCTAAGTCATGTCAGATTCAACCCAAAAGACCCGACCCGTCTCGATCAGCCTGCCCCCGGCAACGCTCGATCGCCTCGACGCGGCAGCCGCCGATGCGGATATTCCGCGCTCGACCCTGGTGCGCCACATCCTCGACCGATCACTTGCC
The DNA here is from genome assembly GCF_002282635.1 of Acidiphilium sp. 34-64-41. Lineage (NCBI taxonomy): Bacteria > Pseudomonadati > Pseudomonadota > Alphaproteobacteria > Acetobacterales > Acidocellaceae > Acidiphilium > Acidiphilium sp. 34-64-41. Next base: position 4,979 of record NZ_NCJX01000127.1, read on the forward strand.
CGGCCCTCCACGAATTACGCCCATGCGCCTTGGTTCGAGACGAAACACGACAACTCGCTGCCCGCACGATGCACCGCATCGCTTACGCCTGGCGTAGCGGGGTGGACGGGACCGGCGATGACCTGGGAGGCCAACCAGAGCGAGAACAGCGAGAATTTCCGCCGCCGCATAGCCGATGAACTCCGCGCCGCTGGCCTCTTTTTGGCCGGTGCCGTGGTGCAGGTTGTGGAACACCCGGCATGGGCGACATGGGGTGGCCGCGTACCCGCCGAGTTTCGCTGATGGCGTGGCTGGGCCGCTTGCTGGCCGATAGCTTCCCATCCGATCGGCGCGGACGGTTCCGCCAATTCGATGCAGCCGAAACCGGCGCAGATTACCGCGCCCTCGAAAATATCAAAGGAAAATCGATGCCCCATACCGAAACCACGGATGCCGCGATTGCCCGGCACATGATCGATGCCGATGCAGCCGCAAGCCAAACCGGGGCGAGCTTTCGCGAATCGATGCGAAGGATCGCCGAACTGCAAAGCGCCGAAATCGAGCGGTTACGCGCGATCGTTGCCGACGTCACCGCAGAACGGCCCCGCAAGCTGATCGGCATCACCGGAGTGCAGGTTCAGGTCGAAGGCGAGACCCGCCCCCGCGCCCGGATCGTCGGATTAGCCTCCGATGGCAGTCTCTGGACCGGCAACGCCTGGGGGCGCGATTGGGAGCGGTGCGAAGAACTGCCGCAAGCAACTGACGAATTGAACGACTGATGACCGGTAACGTAAAGTCGATAATCGAGGTTGAGGTTCAAGACGAAGCGTTTCAACGCTTTCAGACCCTCTTCGCCGCGTATGAGGAAAAGGTGAAGGAACTCCCCGGCGACTGGCGGAAGGTCGATGACGCGATGGGCGGCGCGGCCAAGCGGTTCGCCGCCGCATCGGGACAGACCGACGCCATCTTGGCCGGGATGGCTGCATCATCGGGGGTGATCGCGGAATCAATTCATGATGCTTTTGCAGCGCAGCGCAAATTCGAGGCCGAGGCGCGCAAGAGCTTCAACACGATGGGCGATCTAGGTACGGCATCAGGGGCCGTGGCAGATGGTGTTCACAAAAGCACCCGGGGGCAGCACCAATTCGAGGCCGCCGTCCGCAAGAGCCACACCACGATGAACGCCCTTGGCGCGGCGGCCATGAAAACGTCGCACACGATTTTCGGCATGGGTAAGTGGATGCTGAAAATGGCCTGTGCGGCTGAGTGGAACAGAAAACCGGCATAAGGCGACCTACGGCTCGATGATGCGGTAAATCGTCGCCGGGTGAACGTCGAAGGTCCTGGCAA
>NZ_NCJX01000128.1:0-6264 GCF_002282635.1 Acidiphilium sp. 34-64-41
CGTCCCTCGCAGCATTCAGATGCTCGTCGCGCCGCAGGAACTACCCGTTCTTGGATTGGATCAACCCGTCATAATCACTGCGACGGGACACTAGCCGGTTGAAGAATATCGCACGGGCAAGCGCGTTGCGGGCCTCACCTTTGTTCAGGCCGGCATGAGCACGCCGGCGAAGATCGAGATTTCGAATCCAGTCCAAGGTGAACAGGGTTCTTTCCAAGCGGCCGACCTCGCGTAGGGCAATGGCAAGACCGTTCTGGCGTGGGAAAGCGGCCAGGCGGCGCAGCATCGCCGATGCGGTCGTGGTGCCGGCATGGATGGAAGTTCCCATCCGGAGAAGATCGTTCCAGTTGGTCTCGACATGGGCGATATCGAGTGTGCCGCCAACCATCGGTTCGAGTACCGGGTCCACGGCCATCCCTGGTAGAAGGTACAGGCGGCGATCCTTGATGTCGCGCAGTCGCGGTGCGAAGCGGAATCCAAAGAAGGGGCAGACACCAAAAACGTGATCGGTCGCGCCTCCAGTGTCCGTATAGTGCTCGCTGATCTGCAAGCCGGTTTGATGATAGAGCAGGCCGTCGAGCACATGTGGTGCCTCGCTGGCGGTCGCGGCGATGACCTTGGTGTGGAATGGGCCGAATTGGTCGGAGATATGGGTGTAGAATGCGACCCCAGGCTCATTGCCGTGGCGGGCATTGATGTCACCAATTCCAGCACCTTGGCCGCCCGCCTGAAAATATTGCCCATCGGATGACGAGGTCGTGCCGTCGCCCCACAGCCGGGCGATCGGCAAAGCGCGATGTGCCTCGATCAATCTGGTCAATGCGGCAGTGTAGGTTTCTTCCCGGACGTGCCAGTCATGAACCCAGGCGAGCTGGCGCAATGTAACGCCGCGGCAGGTTTCAGCCATTCGTGTCAGCCCTAGATTGATGCCATCCGCAAGAACGGCCGCGAGAAGAACGTTACGGTCATCGGCCGATCGGCCATTCCGCTGATGGGTGAAGCAGGCCGAGAAGCCCGTCCAAGCATCGACTTCGAGCAGCAGGTCGGTGATTTTCACGCGGGGCACCAAGCTGTAGGCCGCGTCTCTCGCCGCTTCGGCCTTGTCCGGCATGTTGGCGCGCAGAGGGGAAATTTTCAGCTCGCCGTCCGTGATGGTGGCGTCGGGCAAACTGCCAGCCTTCGCCAAGCTGGTTACGACATCGAGATCCTGTTTCAGGGCCTCTCCGCGCCCGGCGATATACGAGGTGAACACGGGATCGATGGCGAGGGGCAAGGGGCCGGCCGCTTTCAGCGCTTCGAAGGTCGGCTGCGGGATCAGGGTGGCTTCAAGGGCCTGATACTGGCGGCTGCCCTCGACCCAGATATCACCAGCACGAAGTCGCTCCCGCAATTCCCAGATCGCACAGATTTCATAGGCGCGGCGATCGATGGCGCCCTGCTGAAAGACGAAAGACCGCCAGGATCGACGGACAAAACCGGTCGGCACCGTTGCTGGCAGGACCCGTTTTCCAGTGCGCCACGCTTCGCGGATCAAGCCGATCGCTTTGAGCAGGCTGGCCGCACTTTCTGCCCCCTGAAGCGAAACCGTTTCCAGCAGCGCCGGGACGAATTTCCGGATCGTTGCGTATCTGCCGAGTAATTCCGATCGACTGTCGGCTGCATCCGGTGCGGTCAGAGCGCGCGCCTCGGCGACACATTTGACGAACCGTGCCCAAGGGAGGTGCTGTTCGATTGCGGCGATGGGATCTTGCCTGCAGTCTCGTGCCGTGATCACGGCATTGCAAGCACCGGCCAGCGTCTTCAGATGCGCACGCAGGTCGCCGGCGGATTGCAGCGTCTTTTCCTCGGCGTTCCGTTCGGCCTTCCGACCGAAACTGCCGATCAACTTCTCGAACATGAACAGCGCCGCGTCGATCAGTCGTGATTCCAGCCGTGTGACCGTCGCGGCTAGCACGGCATGGCGCCGTGCTGGGGCAAGTTCGGCCAGGTGCTGGGTGGTCATGCGCAACCCCTCATCGGCCATCCGCTCGAAGACGACCGCCGGCACAACGGGATCACGATCTTTCTTCAATCCGATCCCCCGGACGAACCGGATTCGCTCGAGGATGGCGAGGACGTTCCGACCGGCCGGTGACTGGGGCGCGGTTCGCAACCAAGCGAGCGAGGTGATGTGACTTTCGGTCCGTCGTTGAAGCAGCGCATCGAGGGCTTGGCGCTGGGTGACAGTCAACGTATCGATCACCGCGCGATGGCTGATGCGTTCGGCGTCGCTACGGGCTTGGTGAATGGCGCGTTCTATCACGATTGGCGGCGGCAGAAGAATGCGCCGCTGCCGCAGTTCGTCCAAGGCAAGCGCTATTAGCCGACCCGGCCGCCGATCGATCTGGGCTGCCGGGGTCAACCGCGCCACCAGTTCGCCAAAGGTAGCATCGCCGAAGGCGTGATAGCCGAAAGTCGTCGTCAAATCGGCAAGATGCTTGCGGCGCGTTTCATCGCGCCGCCCATAAGCGGTAAAGGCGCTACGACGAACGCCAAGTTGACGCGCAACGAAAGCGATGATCGGTGCTGGCGGCGTTTCTCCGGCGGCCAGCACGCGGCCGGGACAGCGAAGATAAAGCAGCAGCATGGCAAAGCCGAGTTGGGTCGCCTCGGTGCGCCTGCTGCGGATCAACGCCAGGTCTTCGCGGCTGAGCGTGAAATGGCGAACCATGTCCCGCTCCTCGATGGGCGGCATGAGCAGCCGGTTCCATGCTTCCGCATTCAGCAGCCGACGTCGCGCCATCTGGTCTTTCTCCCTGTCCGTGAAACGATCCTTTGATGGCCAAGCGCTATGTGTCCGTAAACCATGGACACGCTACGAGAATACGGACAAGATGATTTTCGGACAACAAAACGGACAAATCAGCGATGAAGCGCGTCGGCTACGCCCGGGTTTCCACCAACGAGCAGGATCTGGCCCTCCAGCGTGATGCGCTGGTCGCAGCGAAGTGTGATCGAATCTTCGAAGATCGCGCGTCCGGTGCCAAAACCGATCGGCCGGGGTTGTCTGAAGCACTTGCCTATTTGCGTGACGGGGATACCCTGGTGGTCTGGAAGCTGGACAGGCTGGGGCGATCGATGTCGCACCTGATTGACACGGTGAAAGAGTTGGATGCCCGCCACATCGGCCTGCACAGTATGACCGAGCAGATCGATACCGGCACGCCAGGAGGCCGGTTGATTTTCCACGTGTTCGGCGCGCTCGGGCAATTTGAGCGTGACCTGATCCGCGAGCGGACCCGTGCCGGCCTTCACGCCGCACAAGCCCGTGGTCGCCTCGGCGGCAGGAAGCCCGTCATCACCGACGATAAGCTCAGGCGGGCACGTGATTTGATCGCCAAAGGGCTGACTGTCCGAGAGGCTGCGAGCCGCGTCAGGGTCGGGAAAACCGCGCTTTACAAAGCCCTGTAACCGAGCGCTACCCGCAAGCATCAGTTTTGCGCTCGGATGACAGAATCGCCGGTCGGTTTCGTTGAATCAACGTCAAGAAAAGCGATAGTATAATGATAAAGATCGGATACAATAGGGATTTGCCTTGCCAAGACAAAATAACCAGACTGCCTACAAAAACAAAAACAGAAAGTGATTTCTCAAACACGCTTTTGCATAATTTTAATATGACTAGAGCCGCAATCCCATAAAGGATCAGAAAATTTTGCCCGGCCAGGCTGAACATTTTTCCTATCCCGATAAATCCTAGACCACTTAACAGCAGAACCAACAAAAGAACTCCTATGGTCGCCACGACGGCAGTGACCGGCCGCCCACCGGCTGTCTCCCCTAAAACCGAAGGCAGAACTCCATCGCGGCCAAGTCCATAGACCATTCGTGAGACGCCCCACACGGCACCTGACAGATTCGCAAAAATGATCACGGCGGCAACGCCGGCGACCATCGTAACGCCTAATTTCCCCAGCGATGGTTGAGCGATCGCCACAAATGGTGAGACATATGAACCGCTGATATCGATATCTTGAGCGACATAGGCGATACCAAGATAGAGGATTGACGCAATCACGAACGAGAGACCCATCGCGATTGGGTAGTCCCGGGTGGGGTTTCGAAATTCTTCCGCGATGCCGGCACCAACTTCCCATCCGGTGAAAGCAAAAAATAACATCATAAAGGGTGAGGTAAGTATCCCGATGTGCGAAAAACTCGGGAAGACAATCGGTAAATGCATCGGGCGGGCGGCTGCGCTTACGATGCCAACCCCCAGAAATGCGACGACGGCACTAAGCACGAGGGACGCTAGCCATGCCATCACGCGGGCAGCGGCAGTTCCCGGTACCAGATGAGGTATCATGGCACAGAGGATTAAACCGGCTGCGTAGAAACGGGGCGATCCACCGAACACGGCAGCCACATAGTGACCGCCGGTTAGCGCAATAGCCGGCAGCCCAAAAATAACCGCCCCCAGAAACAGAAGGGAAGCGATCCGCTCTCCGAGAGGGCCGAACGCCCGCCGCGCGTAAGCGGATATTCCACCAGCCTCGGGATAGCGTTTGCCAAGCACTATGAAGACGCCGAGCAACGGCACGGCACAGACCGCACACGCCAACCAAGCCGCGAAGGCGTATCCCCCCGCTTGCTCAACTGCGAGGCCAGGCAAGGTGAGAAGCCCCGCGCCGATTACGATATTCAGCATCAGCGCCGTGCCGCGCAGGACGCCAAGCGACTTGGCAAGGCCGTCGGTCATGAGGTCTACATCTCCGGTTAGATCATAAGCATTTAGGTCAAAGCCAGTGCGAGGCGACGGAGGGCGATGAGATACGTTGCCCCGTCATCGAGGGCTTCGGATCCATGTCGGTCGCCGGCCGGAAGATTGATGACGTCACCCGGTTTGCACGTCCTCTCACCGTTCTCCCAGAAGAAGCGTACTGCCCCGCCGACGATAATCAGCGTCTCGTCGGTGTCGTGCTTATGCCAGTCGTGTAGTTTGCCGGGAGCATCCCTTTGAACCTCGATCGATCCTTGCTCAGGCAAAATCCCGAAGATGAGGTTCGCGGGATCATTCACATCTGCCTGACCTGGGTTGATGGTGATCATGCCGCCTTCTCCGTCCGCGATTTAAGGCTGTGAAACGGACAGGCTGTCGGTTGGTTTTCCTCGTCGAGAAAATACTGGGCGAACTCGCGCGTGCTGGGGTCACCGTAGCGGCCCAGTGCGGGTGATTCCGGGATGAAATCATAGGCAACAAGCCGTTTTCGAACCTTGTCAAATGCGGATTTGGCAGATGCTTCCGTGCCCAGAATGTTTTCGAACACCCAGCGGGGCTGAAATGTGACCATGAGGCTGGTTGATCGACGGCTCTGCCGCATGACATGAGCCGGTGTGTTGCAAACTACGAAAATCGGTTCGCCGGCGAATGAAAACTCCCAACCAGGCGTATCCAAATCCTCCGGAATATCCGCCGGCCATGGGTGTGAGTCGAGCGCCGCAAGATCACGCAGGAAGTTCCAGAACATTGTTCGGTAAAATGCCACATTCCGGACCGGCCCAGGTCTAGTCATCACGACGAGGGAGGTGTTGGGGCCGATGTCCCGGGCGCGAGTGAGATAGCGGGTGAGTATGGGCGCAGTTTTCGGAGCGTCCAATAGATCAGCAAAGGAAAATCTGAGTTGATTGGCGCGAAAGCCTGCAACACCGAAGATGCAGGGAAAGGGCCGCTCCTCGCTTAGCAGAGTCGTGGCAAAATCGGATAGAAGTATTCGTTGCCACGCATCGTTCTGGAATTTTTGCTCTATCTCGAACCGATCAAGAAAGCCGTCCATGGTGTCCATCCCGTTGTTGTTTGACCGCCGGGATGGCACTCCAAAATGGTGCAGCCAACTTGCCAAATTGGCGTAAAATTGCCATTTTGATCCCAGCTCAGCCGGCTCTCAGATCAGGACGTGGCAATGGCACAGGATAACGCAGGTCGCCCCAGCCGGCTTCGACTCAGCGAGGTTGATCGGAGAATTTTGGGGTTGCTCCAGCAAGACAGCCGGCGGACAATTTCGGAAATATCCGCTGCCACCGGTGTATCGCGTGCGACGGTCAGAGACCGTATCGACATCATGCGGGAGGGCGGTGTAATCCGCCGCTTCACGATCGAAATGGCTGACGATCCACCTCTTGAGAATTTTCAAGCAGGTGCGTTTCTCCACCTGGAGCTTAAACGGCCAGTATGCCGAATTGTCTATTCCGCGATCCGGGCCTGGCCTGAGTTGATGGGTTGTTGGT
>NZ_NCJX01000129.1:0-17642 GCF_002282635.1 Acidiphilium sp. 34-64-41
TCCAGCCAGCCGGATCAATGAACTCCTACCCTGGATGATCGACCAGAAGTCCTGACGTCCTGCCCAAAACTAGGCCAACGGCCTCTGGCGGACGCTTACAAAATTGCGCTGTTCAGAGGTTCCTTAACTGGGTCCAGGGGCAGAGCCCCTGGCCTTGCTTGCTTCACTCGCCCGACAACTCACGACGGCGTTGGTCGAGTTCTTCGCTGTAGCGTCGCAGGGCGTATTGTTCGGTCAGCACGCCCAGCACGCGCCGGGTTTCCGGTCCGTCGAGCACGGCGAGCACGTCGCATTCCGATCGTTCGAAGGCTTTGATGGCTTCTTTGACGGTTGCCTGGGGGAGCAGGAAATCGTCCTGGTGGCGCAATATGTCGTGGATTGTATGGGGATCGTCTTCGCCGGGCGTTTGCGCTTCGGAGGGGTAGGCGAGGCCGACATATTTGTCGTCGACGTCGAGCACGACGACGTATTGCGTCCGCCCGAGCGGATATTCGGTTTTAAATGCCGGAATATCCATTTCCTCGTGTACGGTATATTGGGTGCGCCGCATCATGCGACCGACCGTGAGGTTGTGGATCCAGCCGATATCGACGGCGCTGCGAATGCTTTCGCCGCGCAGGTGAAACCGCCAGGTGGTGAAAGAATAGCCGAACACGCGTCGTACGGTGAGCGAGGCGGCGATGGCGGCGCCGAGGACGGCGACGGTGATGCTGAAATTATTGGTGCTTTCGAGGGCGAGGAAGGTCATCGTCATCGGGCCGCCGACGATGGCCACCGCCAGTGCGGCCATGCCGACCACGGCGTAGAAGCCGATCGGCACGCCGTGCGCGAAGGGCAGCAGCACGGCAATATCGCCATAGGCGCGGCCAAGCAGCGAGCCCATGAACAAAGCCGCGAAGAACAGACCGCCGCGGAAGCCCGAGCTGATCGAGAAGGCCGAGGCGGTCGATTTCATCACCAGCAGCGTGACCGCGAGCAGCAGCGGATAGACCACGGCGAGTTGGGTATGGAGCGATGAATTGCCCGAGGCCATGACTTTCGGCGTGATGCTGCCGAGCAGCCCGACCACGACGCCGCCCAGGATCGGCCGCAGCCAGATCGGCACGCCGGCCCGGCGGAACCCCGCCTCGATCGAGGTGACGCCGCGCATGATCGCGATGCCGACGAACCCGGCGGTAACCCCCAGAATGATCGCGAGCGGATAGGCGTAGCCCGGCACCACGCTCGGCAGCACGACGTCGAGCGATTTGACCCCGCCATCCATCAGCGTGTCGGCGACCAGCGTGCCGGTCAGTGACGCGATGATGATCAGCGGCAGGCTGGTCATCGAATAGGTGCCGATCACCAGTTCGATGCCGTAGAACGCGCCGCACAAAGGGGCGTTGAACGCGCCGCCGATCGCGGCGGCGGCGCCGCAGCCCACCAGAATGCGCAGATCGTTGCGTCGCAGGCGGAATTGCTGACCCACCCAGGAGGCGAGGCCGCTGCCGAACTGCGCGTAGCCCGCTTCCATCCCGACCGATCCGCCGACGCCGTTAGACAGCACGGTCTGCGCCGCGACGATCACGGAATCGCGCAGCGACAATTTGCCGCCGTAAAGCGCATTGGCCTCAACCGGATCGATGAAGTTGCCCGGCCGGTATTTCGCGAGCAGCCAGGTGATCGAGCCGAGCAGCGCGCCGCCCAGGATCGGCACGAACATGGCGCGGATCGGGTCGATGTGGGTTTGCTGCGATAATCCCTCACCCAGATGTGGCAGGGCAAAAAACCAGAAGTGAAAATGATGGCTGAAAAAATCCATCAGATAGACCGCGATGCCGCCGAGCACGCCGACCAGGATTGCCAGTGCGGCCAGCCACAACTCATCGGTCCGCACCAGAGCGCGCAGATGCATCGGCGCATCGATGGTGACGGCGTTCAACCGGCGCTTCAAACCGATGATGAAGCGTTGTGAGCTATCGCGGCGAACGGTGGAACTGGCCATAACGCGTCCCGGATTGGGGAAATCGAAATCACGGACGGACCACCCGCCCAGCGGTCACATGCCGTCAGTCTGTGTCAGCATCATGGCTCCTTATTGTTGCCGCACTCAAAAACCCTGGTCAACCGCCGAATCCATTGATTGCGACGATCAAACCGATCTTGATCAAAGATACGATTAAATCGTTAATAACTCGATAAGAAATGGCCCTTTTCGTTCGAAACTGGCCGCGAGCAGCGTGTTCAGCGCCTTCATATCCGCCGCCTGGGCGCCGGCAACGCCCATGCCTTCGGCCAGTTTCACAAAATCGAGATCAGGATTACCCAGGTCGAGCATATCCATAGCGGTGCGGCCCGGGTTGGCACCCACGCCGGCGTATTCATGCAGCAGGATCGCGTATTTGCGATTGGCCAGGATCACGAAGGTGATATCGAGTTGCCGGCGCGCCGCGGTCCATAATGCGGCGATGCTGTACATCGCCGAGCCATCGGCCTGGATGGCAATAACTCGCCGCCCGGTCCCCGCGAGGGCGACGCCCGCGCCGATCGCCATCGGCAGCCCGCCACCGATCGCGCCGCCGGGCACCTGCATCCATGTGTGTGGCGCGGCACCGTGGGTGAAGCGCGAAAACCCACGGCCGAAGGAAATTCCTTCGTCGATGATGACGCTGTCCGCCGGCAGCAGGGCGGCCAGCGAGCTCGCCACCGCTTCCGGCGCGATCGCCCCGGTATCCGGGGCGGGCGTCGGCGTTATGGCGATTTCAACCGGTGCCACGCCGAGTTCCGCCTGCAACGCGGCGATCGCGGCCGAACCATCCTGATCGATCGGCGCCAGGCGAGCGAGGCGATGGCCGCGTCGATCGGGTAGGGGATGCGCTCGATCGGCGGGCGTCCCTGGCCGCGCTCCATGCGCGCATTGAACACTTCCGCGAGCATTTTGGCACCTGTGCCGGCCACGATCGCGCTTGCCGCACGCAGCGTGGCATCGTTCAGCGTGCGTCCGCCCATCAGCAGCATGGCGGGCTCGCCGGAGCGCAGAACGTCCGCCAACGCGGCAATCGTCGCCGCGGCCGGCACCGGCCGCGCCCCCACCGGTTGCGGGGCACCGATCACGCCGCCCTCGGTCCAGGCGGTGTCGGCGGGCAGGATCAGCGTCGCGATCGTGCCGGTATACGCTGCCGCGACGGCATCCGCCGCGTCGCGCCCGACCGTCGCGGCGCTGGTCGCGGTGCGCAGAAATCCCGAAATCGACCGTGCCCAACCCTCGGTATCGGCGGTCAGCGGCGCGTCCAGCGGCCGATGATAGGTCGCCTGATCGCCCACGATATTCACGATGCCAGAGCGGCCGCGCCGCGCGTTATGCAAATTAGCCAGCGCATTGCCAAGGCCCGGGCCGCAATGCAGCAGCGTCGCCGCCGGTCGCCGGTTCACCCGCCAGAACGCGTCCGCCGCCCCCGAGGCGACGGTTTCATCAAGGCATAGCACGCAGGTGATTCCCGGAATCCGGTCCAGCGCCGCGACAAAATGCATCTCGCTGGTGCCCGGGTTGGCGAACACCGTGTCGATTCCGCAGGCGATCAGCGTGTGAACCAGAGATTCCGCACCGTTCATCGTTCAACATCCCCCAATGTGTCGCACCGGTTCAGTGCGTATGACAGGGAAACTGCCCGGTCCGGCAAGGTCCGGCAAGGGCTGGTGCGCGGGCGAGGGGAGGGAAGGGTCTTCTTTTTTGTGAACAAAAAAGAAGCAAAAAAAACTTCGTTAACTTGGGCGCGTGCCTGTGAAAACGCCCGTGCCCCAGAGTCAAAAAGTTTTTTGCTTCTTTTTTATAAAAAAGAAGTACTTGCTTTAACCTTTCCCTGCTCCCGCACAGATCTCAACCACCCGGCAACGGCGCGGTCGCCAACGGTTTCAGCCAGATGTCCGGCATCATCGCAATGAACTCCGCGCGCAACATTGCAACGCGAGCATCGGGCATTCCAACGACTTCGGCGCGGAAGAATTCCTTGTCGCGGGTGAACACCAGATAGGCCAGCGTTTCGTTCACGATCAGGCCGTGCTCGTCGCCATCGTAGCCCTGCCGGACGAGACAATTTTTAAAGGCTGCCTGTTCGGATGCGGTGAGCGCGGTGTTGTAGAAATGATGCACGAAGGCGCGATAGGCGGGGATCGTAAAATAGGCGCCGTGGGACAATTCATGGCGCAGGATGACCGCCCGCGCGCGCAGGCCGACGCGATGGCCGGCACCCGCCTGTGGAATCGAGATGACAGCGCCAGCCGCGCCCGGTTTCAGGAAACCGGCGGCCGCGGCGATTTCGTGCAGCCGCTGCTCTAGCGGGTTGAGATGCCGGTGTTCGGCCTGCGCGAGGCGGAAAAATTTACGTAGCGCGCGGGCGGGATAGTCATCGCCATAATAATAAGTGCCGATGGTCAGGTCGGCCGCGACGAGTGCCGCATGGAAGGCGGTGGTGCTTAGCACCCGGTCTTTCGGCGCGTCGGCCTTTTCGATCAGGGCGGCGATGCGGTCGAACATCAGGCCCTGGGCGTGCAGGTCAGGGCAGTCGAAGACAAGGACCAGTCTGTCATCGGCGAAGCGGAATACGGCAAAATGACGGCTGACGTGACGAAAGATTGTGGACTCACCGGCCACCGGCAGTGGCGCGGGCCGCGGCCAGAGCGCGATGACCGCGACGATGACACCAGCGACGACCAGTCCTGCGGCGGCAAACCAGAGGCGATGCCTTGGTCGAGGTCGCACCGGCGGAATAATCCGCACGGTATCATCATCTGCCTGGGGCTGGACCCGGCTCGATTTCAGCGGCGCCATTGCTCTATCGCCGGCGCCGCCGATCGATGTTCACCCACGCCCGTGGCCGCGAGCCGCGTCGGAGCGATGTTGAATTTCGACTGCAGATACTGGTCGACCGCCTTAGCCCGTGCGTTCGAGAGCGCCATATTGGTCGCAGGCGCGCCGGTCGTGTCCGTGTGGCCGACCAGTTTGAACTTGTAGGATGCGAGCGTCGGGTTGGTCAGCGCGTGGCCCAGGCGGTTGAGTTCGGTGATCGCCTGCGGTGTCAGCTGCGCCGAACCCAGCGCAAAATCGATGTTCAGATTGATCGAAGGCGCGGCGGACCGTGCGCCACTCACGCGCATCGCTGCCGGAGAGCTCGCAGTGCCGTGCAACTTGGGTGAAGGTGTCGTGCTGCCGGGCTGCAACGGCACGATGCCGCGCGTCGTTGCCGACAGATGACTGGTCGGCTTCAGAGCCTGAATGATCTGCGACGCCGATGGCCCGGCCGATTGGGCCCAGGCTGCGGGGGCGACAAACGCGCCGGCAAATGCAACACTTAAAATTCCGATGTTACGCATAATCCAATCCTCCACGGTAATTCGACCGCAATATGGCCACCAAGCTTATAGGCCGCGCGGTGCGACAGTTCCAGCGTCTCTAACATGACTCACAATCCTTTGGCCATGAAATCCGTTGTTTCGTCATGCCGGGACACGGACGAAACGGAGCAAACGGGGAGGGAGTCAGCACTTTCTGACCAACCAAAGAGCAGAAAAACAAACGTCGCCGATTTAACCCCCGCCGACCAAACCACCCATGCCCCACATTAACAAAAGTTTTTTGCTTCTTTTTTACAAAAAAGAAGAACTTCCTGTCCCCCACGACCTCAAGCCCAACGCTGCGGCCCCACCATGAGCATGTCCCTCCGCACCCGCCTGTTCGGCCTGTGGCTCATGTCGCTGTTCGGCTCGCTGGTCGTCGCGGTGTTGATCATCGGCCTGTTTCGGCAAACCGCCGCGGCGCATCGCGAGCGTGACCGCGCGGTTGCCGCTCGGGCCTGCCAGGCGATTACCGCGCATTACGATTTCTATACCGCCAACATGGATGCCGAACCCGAGGCCGCCACCTTCCGGGCCGGTCTGCGCGTGGTCCTGCAGGTCGCGCTGCGCCGCCAGCGGGGTATTGTCGCGGCGATCGAACCGTCCGACCCATCGGCGACTCCGGGCGTCGCCGCCATGTATGGCACGATTCCCGCCACACTCTCGGCGGTGGTGGCCGACCAGATCAACGATGCCATCGCGGCGGATCGCTTGATCGTGACCACCAAGGGCGGGTTTCTCAACCGCACCACCATTGCGACCTGCCCGCTCGGCGGCCCGCTCGGTACGCCGGTTGCCAATATCGCCGCGGTCACGGTGCTGCAGGCCGATCTGTTGCGATCCGCCTTCACGCGCTTCGCGTTCGGGGGGCTCGCCGTCCTGCTTGCGACCATGCTGGCTTCGGCCGGTTTTCTGGCCCGGCTGGTGCTCGGCTTTTCGCGCCGCCTTGCCGGGGTCGAGACCGCCCTCGCGTCCGACCATCCAGGCCTGCTCAACCTGACCGGCGAAGCCGAGCTCGACCGGTTGATCACCGCACTCAACGCCACGACCACGCGGCTCGATGCCGCTCGCGCCAGGATCGCGCAATCCGAACGCCTCGCCGCGCTTGGACGAATGGCGGCGGGCCTCGCCCATGAAATCCGCAATCCGCTCGGTGCCATCCGCCTGCGGGCGGAAACCGGTCTTGCTCACCACCAGCCTGCTCGGCTTCGCTGCCACGCCATCACCGCAGCCTCGTGCCACCGATCTCGATGCGCTGATCACTGCCGCGATCGGCGGACCTGTCGCCATCAGCATGACCGCCGACCCAACCGGCATCATCTGGCCGCTCGACCCCATCCTGACGCGCAGCGCGCTTGAAAACCTGCTGCGCAACGCCATCGCGGCTTGTGCACCGACGGACAGTATAACCATTACGGCCCAGGCTACCCAAAACCTCAGCATCACCATCGCCGATACCGGCCCTGGCATCGACCCCGCGCTCGGCGATCCATTCGAGCCTTTCACAACCGGTCGTGCCGATGGCATCGGCCTCGGTCTCGCCATCGCGCGTGACATGATCCGCGCGCAAGGTGGTACGCTGGTGCGGGCGCCGGCTACGGTGGGGGCTGCGTTTGTCATTACACTGCCGGAGGGTACGGGTGAAACGTAAAGAAGCAGTTCTTTTTTGTAAAAAAAAACCGAAAAATTTTTGGACGCTGGGACCTCGCCTGAGCGACGATCTTGGCTCGCGTTGATGGCCGCTATCAGCATCATTGATGACGATGAGGGGTTTCGCGACAGTCTTGCCGAAACGCTGACCGATTTCGGCCATGCCGTCACCGCGTATGACCGCGCCGGCCCCGCCATCACAGCCATCGCCGCAACCTTGCCCGACCTGGTGTTTCTCGATCTGCGGATGCCGGAAATCGACGGTATCACCGCCCTTCGTGCCATCCGCGCCGCCCAGCCAACCGCCCGCGTGGTGGTGCTCACCGCCTTTGCCACCGGCGATAACACCATCGATGCCATGCGCCTCGGCGCGTTCGATCATCTGACCAAGCCGGTCGGCCGCGCCACGCTGCAAACCCTGCTGGAATCCGCCCTCCGCCACGCCGAACCGCAGGCGCGCGCCGAACCCGCAGCACCCGGCACCATCATCGGCACCAGCCCCGCCATCCGCGACGTCCAGAAACGCATTGGCCTAGCCGCCGCCGGCGATGCCAGCGTACTGATCCTCGGTGAAACCGGCGTCGGCAAGGAACTGGTCGCCCAGGCCATCCATCGCTTCAGCGCGCGTGCGCCAAAACCCTTCGTCGCGGTCAATTGTGCCGCCATCCCCGCCGATCTGCTGGAATCCGAATTGTTCGGCCACGAACGCGGTGCCTTCACCGGTGCCACCACAGCCCAGCGCGGCCGGTTCCGCGAGGCCGATGGCGGCACGCTGCTGCTCGATGAGATCGGCGACATGCCGCTGGCCACCCAGGCGAAAATCCTGCGCGCGCTGCAGGAGCGCGAGGTCACGCCGCTCGGCGGCGCCCCGGTGAAAATCGACGCGCGCATCATCGCCGCCACCCATCAGAACCTGCAAGCCCGCGTCACATCCGGCCAATTCCGCGCCGATCTTTACTACCGCCTCGCGGTTATCCCGATCGAGGTGCCGAAGCTGCGCGACCGCGGTGCCGATATCCTGCTGCTCGCCCGCCATATCCTGAATGAATTGCGCCCGGCGCACCCGCCCACCCTGACCGAGGCCGCCGAGCGCGCCTTGCTCGCCTATCCCTGGCCCGGCAACGTCCGCGAACTCCGCAATACGCTGGAACGCGCCGCCAGCCTCACCCCGTCCGGCGTGATCGACGCGGCCGATCTCGCGCTGAACCCTCCTGTTGCGCCCGGTGCGGCATCGGCCGGCGCCACAAACTTGCCGCAAGCCGTAGCCGCCACCGAAATCGCACTGATCCGCGCCGCGTTGATCAGCGCCCAGGGCAACCGCACCGAAGCCGCCCGCGCACTCGGCATCAGCCGCCAGGCGCTGTATGACCGGATCAACCGGTACGGACCGGCAATCATGTCGGATCTGCCGACACCATCTGTCGGCAATCCCGACGATGATGCCTGATGGAAAAAGCAAAAACCAAGCAATTTCAATAAGATAAATCTTGGCACGGCCCATGCAATGCATGGTTCAGGCCGGACTCTCCCGGCCCCAAGGAGACCAGATATGACACGGACAAAATCCCTACTCCTGGCCAGCGCCGCCGCTGCCCTGCTCGGTACCGGCTTCGCCAGCGCCGCCACCACAGCGACCAACACGGATGCCCTGCCCAGCTACACCGGCACGGTCAAGCACTTCACCATCACCCCGCGCGGCGCGATCGACGGCGTCATCCTGTCGAACGGCACGGACGTGATGTTCCCCCCCTATCTGTCCACCCAGATCGCCTATGCGGTGAAACAGGGCGACAGCGTCACCATCCATGGCCTGAAAGCCGCCAAGGAACCGGTGGTGCAGGGCGTCTCGATCACCGATGGCAGCCACACCGTCACCGATAACGGCCCCCCGGCCGGGTTCGGCCCGCATCACCACGGCGCGCCGACCCGCATGATGGTTCAGGGCAAGGTCGCACAATATCTCTATGGCCCGCGCGGCGAGAAGAACGGCGTCCTGCTCGATGACGGCACCGCGCTGCACATGCCGCCCCCGGCCATCGCCAAGGCCTCGGTCGCCAACCTGCTCAAGCCGGGTGACAAGATCGCCGCGGTCGGCTTCGGCACCACCAACGCGCTCGGCTCGGTGGTGATGGTCCAGCAGATCGGCGCCGATTTCAAGGATCTGACGCGCATCGCGATGCCCCGCCCGCCGCACGGCCCCGGCATGGGCCCGGGACCGGGCTGGCATCACGGCCCGCACGGCGGCCCGGGCATGCGCCACGCCATGATGCGGCCGATGGGTGGGCCAAACGGCGGTCCGGGCGCGCCGCCGCCCCCGCCGCCGGCGGATGCGGGTGCAACCTCGAAGTAACCGGCTGATCAGGATCGTGGCCGCCGCGGCAATGCCGGGGCGTGCCACGGTTCCTCCGGCCATTCATGCTTCGGATAGCGCCCACGCATATCCTTGCGCGCATCCAGCCAGCCGCCGCGCCAGAACCCGGCCAGATCAGCCGTGACGGCAATCGGCCGCTGCGCGGGTGACAGCAGCGCGATCTGCAAGCCGATCCGCCCATCCGCCAGTTTCGGGGTGGCATCCAGACCATAGAACACCTGCGCCCGCGCGGACGCGACCGGCACCGGCGCGCCATAATCGATCGTCGCCGCACCACCGGGTGCGGCAATCTGCTCGGGCAGCGCCTGGGCCAGCGCGCGAACCCGCTCATGCCCCAGCACATCGCGCAAAATCGCCGCCAGATCGAGGCCAGCGACCTCCTTCAGGCGCGATAGTCCGGCCAGATAGGGAAACAACCATGTCTCGAAATCGGCGATCAGCGCTGCATCGGTGAAATCCGGCCAGTCCGAAGGCTCGATCGAGCGCATCCAGCCGACCCGCGCCTGCAATTGCCGCACTGCATCGGTCCAGCCGAGCAGGGAGGGTTTTGCCGCCACCGCCGCCCGGAGCGCCGATGCGATATCCTCGGCACTGGCCGGCAGGCTCCGATCGGACAGCACGATGGTGCCGAACCGCCGCCGCTCGCGCAGCATCACCGCACCGGACGTGCCCTCGAGCGCGACGTCCCTGCTGGTCGTCACCAGCGCTGCCAGCCGCGTCTCCAGCACCGCTGGGTCGAGCGGTGTTGCCAGCCCGATCCTGGGAGCGCCGCGCCCGCCGAGCGATGCCACCGCCAGCATCGGTGCCCGCGCCAGCGGATCGGCCAGATCCAGCTTCGCGCCGCCGCCATCCGCCAGCCGGAAACTGCCCGGCTCGCCGCGCCTTGCGGCCACCCGGTCGGGAAACCCCGCCGCGATCAGCACGGCGGCGTCGCCCGCGGCGGCTTCATCCCGTCGCAGCCCGAGCCGCGCCCGATAGGTCGCACCAGCCTGGCGGATGCGGGCTAGTGCTGCCCGATCGCCCACGCCGCGCCCGGCAATCGCCTCCAGCCGGAGCAGAATCTCCGCACTGCCCGCCTCACGCAGCGGATCGCGCTCCTCCAGCATCGCCGCGATATCGGCGGCGAGCGCCTGTTCACCCGGTGTGGTCGCCGCGAGCATCAGGGCGGCCAGCCGGGGCGATGCGCCCAGCGCCGCCATCTGCCGGCCGCGCGCGGTGATTTTTCCGCCCGTATCCAGCGCGCCGAGTTCGCCCAGCAGCGCCTGCGCCGCCGCCACCGCGCCGTCCGGCGGCGGATCGGGGAACGGCAAGTCGCCGATCCGCTCGCCCCAGGCGGCGCACGCCAGCGCGAGTGATGACAATTCCGCCTCCATGATCTCCGGCCGGTCGAACTCCGGCAGGCCGCGCTGCAATGCCTCGGTCCAGAGCCGGATCGCGACGCCCGGTGCCTCGCGCCCGGCGCGGCCGGCCCGCTGGGTCGCGGCGGCCTTGCTGATCCGCCGTGTCACCAGCCGGGTCAGCGCCCGCCCGGCATCGAACTGCGGTGCACGGCGATAGCCGCCATCCACCACCACGCGCACCCCCGGCACGGTGAGCGAGGTTTCGGCGATACTGGTCGCCAGAATCACGCGCCTTGTGGCGGAAGGCGCCAGAACCCGCGCCTGTTCGCCCGGCGGCAGATCGCCGAACAACGGCAGCACGGTCACACCCACCCCGGCCAAGGCGGCCTCCGCGCGGCGGATTTCTCCCACGCCCGGCAGAAACGCCAGAATATCACCCCGATGCGCCGCCAGCGCCGTGCGCACCGCGCGTGCCAGCGCGTCCGGCAGATCGCGCGGATCAGCGAGGTCGCGCGCGGCGTATTCGATGGTGACCGGATAAATCCGTCCCGCGCTTTCGATCACCGGTGCCTGAAGCAAACCGGCCAGCCGTGCGCCGTCGATCGTGGCGGACATCGCGAGCAGCCGCAGTTCCGGCCGCAAGCCGCGCTGCAGATCGAGCGTCAGCGCCAGCGCCAGATCGGCCTCGAGGCTGCGCTCATGGATTTCATCGAAAATCACACAGGCGACCCCGTCGAGCCCGGGGTCGGTCAGCAATCGCCGGGTCAGCAACCCCTCGGTGATCACCTCGATCCGCGTGCGCGGCCCGACCACAGAGTCCAGCCGGGTCCGATAGCCGACCAGCCCGCCCGGCGCCTCGCCGATCAGTGAGGCGATCCGCTCCGCCGCCGCCCGTGCGGCGAGGCGGCGGGGTTCCAGCATCACGATCCGCCCATCGCCCACCCAATCCGCCGCCAGCAGCGCCTGCGGCACCAGCGTGGTCTTGCCGGCGCCGGGTGGTGCGATCAGGACCGCGTTCGGCTGCGTCGCCAAAGCGGTTTGCAGCGCGGGCAGCATGGCGGTGACGGGCAGATCATCCATGGCCCGGCCGGTTAGCACCGAACCGCGTCCCGTGCGATAATCGACCGATGCGATGGATGCACCGGCTGATCCCCTTGTTCGCCCTCTGGCTGCTCGCGCCGACCCTGGCGCACGCCGCGGAAAGCAACCTGGTCGTCTCCTCGCGCGCGACCGTCTCGCTGGTTTCGGCGACCGATGAAGCGGCGGGAACCAGCGTGAAACTCGGCCTGCTGTTCCGCCTCAAGCCGGACTGGCACATCTACTGGTCCGATCCCGGCGATGCCGGTGAACCGCCGAGCATCGCGATCACCACCCCCAAGGGTGCCACTTCCGGCCCCTTCGCCTATCCCGCGCCGCATTGGCTGGTGGCGAGCGGCGTGGGCGATTACACCGAAACCGGCACCGCCCTGCTGCCCTTCACATTGCATCTGCCGCAAGCCGGCGTTACCAGCATTGCCGCGACTGCGGACTGGCTGGTCTGCAACCCGAAAATCTGCGTCCCCGAACATGGCACGTTCAACCTGACGCTGCCCGGCGGTGCCAGCGCTTCGCCACAGGCGCCGCTGTTCGCGCAGGCCGCCGTCGAAATGCCGCGCGTCTCGCCGTTCCATGCCATCATCGCGCCCGACGGCATCCTCGCGATCACCGGACCGGGTCTCGATCGCGCCGCCGTCAAGACAGCGCATGTCTACCCCGATGATCCGGCGGCGATCGTCAACGCCGCACCGCAGACGCTCGGCTTCGTCAAAGGCGGTTTCACCCTCGCGCTGCACCCGGCGGATGCCAAAAAACCGCTCAAATCCCTGGCCGGCGTCCTGGCCCTCGGGCCAGACCCAGGCGTTGCGCATCGCGGCGCAACCGGGTGCGGCCCCGGCACCGCTGAGCAGCACGCCATGGTATGTCTGGATCGGCGGGGCCCTGCTCGGCGGGTTGATCCTGAACCTGATGCCCTGCGTGTTTCCGGTGCTGGCGATCAAGGCGCTGGCGGTGGCGCGCCTCGGTCATGACGACCGGGCCCGCGCGCGCGCCGAGTCGCTCGCCTATACCGCCGGCGCCATCCTGGCGATGCTCGCCCTCGGCGGCGTGCTGCTCGCCCTGCGCGCGGCGGGCTCGGCGGTCGGCTGGGGGTTTCAGTTCCAGTCGCCGGCGTTCATCGCGATCATGGCCTGGCTGATTTTCACGGTCGGGTTGAATTTCGCGGGCGCGTTTGAAATTTCCGGCCTGGAGAATCTCGGCGCCGGCCTCGCCGCGCGCGGCGGCCTGCTCGGCAGTTTCGCCACCGGCCTGCTGGCGGTGGTGGTGGCGACGCCCTGCACCGCACCCTTCATGGGCGGCGCGCTGGCCGCCGCATTGGCCGCCCCGCTGATCCTCGGGCTGAGTATTTTCGCAGCCCTCGGCCTCGGCATCGCGCTGCCGTTCCTGCTCATCGCGCTTAGCCCCGGCATCGCCCGCCTGCTGCCGCGCCCCGGCGCGTGGATGGATGTGCTACGCCAGTTCCTCGCGTTCCCGATGTTTGCGACCGCGATCTGGCTGCTCTGGGTCATGGCGCTGGAAGCGGGCGCCGGCGGCGTGCTGATCGTGGGGGCCGGCGCCGTGCTGATCGGCTTCGCGGTCTGGCTGCTGCGGTTTCGCCGCCTCGTGGCGCGCGGCCTTGCCATTGTCGCGCTGATCGCGGCGGCGCTGCTGCTGCCGCGGATCATCCCGGCCGGTGCCACCGGGCAGGGTGCCAATACAACCCTGCCGTCAGCCATCGCATTCTCGCCCAAAACCCTCGCGGGCCTGCGCGCTGCGGGCAAGCCGGTGTTCATCGACATGACGGCGGCATGGTGCATCACCTGCCAGGTCAACGAGCGCGTCGCGCTCGCCCCCGCGCGCGTGCAGGCCGCCTTCCGCGCGCATCACGTGACATTGATGACGGGCGACTGGACGCGGCGCGATCCGGCGATCACCCGCTATCTCGCCGCGCATGGGCGCGACGGCGTGCCGCTCTATGTGTTCTATCCGCCCGATCACGCGCCGCCCGAAATCCTCCCGCAGATCCTGACGCCATCGATCGTCACGTCGGCCCTCGCCGGGTCATGGACGAAATGATCCGACCGCCTAGATACATGAGCATGGCACATACCCTGTTCCGCGCCGTCGCCGCCTTGGGTCTCGCCGCCGGCCTGACCGGCACCGCCCTCGCCGCCACCCTGCCGCCGATCGGCCTATGGCAGGGGCGCTACAAATGCGCCCAGGGCCAGACCGCGCTGGCACTCCAGATCACCGCGATCAGCCCGACGCAGGTGCGCGCGGTGTTTTATTTCCACGCTTTGGCGAGCAACCCGCACGTGCCGCAGGGTTGTTTTTCGATGCAAGGGCATTTCGACCCCGCCACAAGGCGCCTGCACCTGAGCCCGACCCGCTGGCTGTCGCAACCGAAGTTCTATGTGTGGACCGGCCTGTCCGGCACGGTGGGTGCCGGCGGTGCCGTGCTGACCGGCACGATCCAGGGGCCAGCCTGCACCGATTTCGCGCTCAAACCGAGCGCCACCCTGCCAATTCCGCCCGCGCCGCCGGCCTGCCGGATGGATCAGAACGGGCCGACGGTGTAGGGACATGCGCAATCGTTACAGGGGACACATGGCATGAACGGTTTCAAAGCTGGGTTCGTCGCGCTGCTGGGCATCGCTGCCGGCATCGGCATCGCGCAGGCCGCACCGCCGCCGCAGGTGGCACAATGCGCGGGCTGCCATCAGGCGAACGGCATGGGCAATCCGGTGGCGGGATTCCCCGCCCTCGCCGGCCAGCCGACCGCGTATCTGCAAGCCCAGTTGTATGCGTTCAAGCACGGCACACGGCGCAACGGCATGATGAACAGCTTCGCAAACGGGCTGAGCGCGGCCGATCGCAAGGCGATCGCAGCCTATTACCATGGCCTGCCAGCGGTCGCCCCCGCATCACTGCCCGCCGCCCCCACCGATGCCATCGGCGCCACGCTGGCGATGCAGGGCGCCGATATCGGCACCAGCCATGCAATTCCGGCCTGCGATTCATGCCACGGCGCCGGTGGTCTCGGAATCGCCCCGGCGTTTCCCCGGCTTGCCGGCCAACCGGCGCAATATCTCGAAAATCAGCTGACGGATTGGCAGAAAGGCTCACGCAACGAGAGCAATCTGCATCTGATGCACAATGTCGCGGTGCTGCTCAGCCCGGCCCAGATCAAGGCGGTCGCGGCCTATTTCGCGGCTTTGCCGCCGGTCGCCAAACCCGGCTCATAGGCTGGTGATCGGGTGCGCGCCACCGGTGATGGTCGGGTCGATCGTGATCAACCGCCCGCCGCGCCACTGCTGCAAGGTCGCGAAACTCGCCCGGTTCTGACCCTGTCCGTTGAACGCGCAGCCCCACCCGTTGGCGAGCGCGCCGCGCGGCCGGTCGGTCGCCAGCAGTGCCACCCTAAACGGCTTGTCCTGCCCGAGTGCGCCCGACACCAGTTGCGCGCCGACATAGCCGGTCAAGCTCGCGCTGCTGCGCGGTGGCGCCGCATAGCGCGCCCGATAGGCCCGCGCGATCGCCGCCGCCGGCCCTGACACATCATAGAGCGGCGTATCGACCACCATGGTGTTCTCGATCGCCCGGCCGAGCGCAAACCCGAGCCCCGACATCGCATAGCCGCCGCCCGCGCCGATGATCATGCGCGGCCGCCAACCCGCCGTCGCCATCGCCGCATACGCAAGCAGCACGTGCTCGGTGCGGCCGGCGTGGATCAGCAGGTCGATCTTCGCGCGCTGCATCCGGCCGATTTCGTTCGCCAGATCCATCGTATTGGTCGCGTAGCCGAGCGTCAGCACCACCGGCAGTTTGGTCTGGCGCGCCAGATCGAGCACGGCGGCCGCGAAGGCGCCATTGGTCGCGCCGTCATCGAACAACAACGCAATCTTGAGATCGCCCGCGGCCTTGCGCCAGGATGGCGCGATCTGCCCGGCGATCGCGGTGGTCGTGGTTGCGGCGAGGGCCGCACTGGTCAGGCCGGTGCGCACGAGCATCTTGAAGCCGCGCGTCGTGATGGCATCCGCCGGCGCATCGAGCTCGATGTAGGGAATATTCGCGAGTTCCGCTGCCGCCGTCGCGACGAACGACAGGGTTGATGAACTGGTGCCGATGAAGGCGGCCGGCGGATCAGCTTTGGCAAGCGTCGCGATCGTGCGCGCGGGATCGGTGGCATCGGCGCGGATCAGGCGGATCGGCTGCTTGCGGCCGCGGTTGGCATCGGCGATCGCGAGCGCCACGCCCCGCCAGGCTTCATCCCCGGCCAATGCCTCGGCACCCTGATCGGGAAACAATGCCGCAAGCGTCGGTGATGATGGTGCCGCGCTACGCACCGCCGCCGCGCCGGACCGGGATGCGGCCACCGCAAGGCCGCTGCCCAGCAAGGTGCGGCGGGAGAGGTTTGCGGCGCGCGAGACGGGCGGTTGAGTGGTCATGTGCACACTATATAGAGAGTGCGCGCGCCGGTGAACGCGGCCGTGCCACAAGCTCAAACCCAAAAAGGACCCGAGCCATGACAGTTCCGACCCAGATGCGTCACGTCACCTTCGATACCCCCGGCGGACCCGAGGTGATGCACCTCACCACCGGCCCGGTGCCGCAGCCAGAGCCGGGTGAAGTGCTGGTCAAGGTCGCGGCGGCGGGCATCAACCGGCCGGACATCCAGCAGCGCAAAGGCGCCTATCCGCCGCCGTCCGGTGCCAGCCCGATTCTCGGGCTGGAAGCCGCCGGCGAGATCGTGGCACTGGGCGAGGGCGTCACAGGTTGGCACATCGGCGATCGGGTCACCGGATTGTGCAACGGCGGCGCCTATGCCGAATATGTCGCGATCCCCGCCGGCCAGTGCCTGCCCTGGCCCGCCGGCTTCGATGCGATCCAGGCGGCTTCGCTGCCGGAGACTTGCTTTACCGTCTGGGCCAATCTGTTCGACCTCGGGCGGCTGGCGCCCGGCGAGTCGGTGCTGATCCATGGCGGCACGTCGGGCATCGGCGTCACCGCGATCCAGCTGGCCACCGCGTTCGGGGCCAAGGCCTACGCCACGGCCGGCTCGGCGGCGAAATGCGCGGCCTGCCTCGATCTCGGCGCGGCCGGCGCGATCAATTATCGCGAGGCGGATTTCCTGGCCGATATCAAGGCGATGACGGGCGGTGACGGTGTCGATGTGGTGCTGGACATGGTCGGGGCCCCCTATACCAACCGCAATCTGCAGGCTTTGAAGCGTGGCGGCCGCTTGGTTCAGATCGCCTTCATGCAAGGCAGCGTGGCGGAGGACGTCGATCTACTCCCGATCATGGTCAAGCGCCTGACCGTGACGGGCTCGACCATGCGGCCCCGCACGCCGGCGGAGAAGGCGGCGATCGCTAAGTCTCTTCACGATTTCGTGTGGTCATGGCTGGAGACGGGCGCGGTCCGCCCCGTCATTTCCGAGACGTTGCCCTGGACCGATGTCGCAAGAGCGCATCAATTAATGGAAAATAGTGCGCATGTCGGAAAAATAATACTAAAGGTAAGTTGGTAAGATTTTACGTTACATTGTGAACTTGCTTGGGTTTGGATGGAGAGTCGCCGATTTACCACTAACGCTGACAGCCGTGTCAGTGTTTGCTGCACTGCAGCAGGCAAGCGGGCAGGCTTTGGGCGATCAAAGGTTAACTACTGCGATCGCCCGAAAAGGAGGCAAATATTGCTGTTTTATGTCGCTCGTTAGAATCGTTGCGAAGAATTTTTCGTGCCTATCCGGTTGACTCAGACACCCACTAGGGCTAGTGGCCCCCGCCATGGCGGCCATTGACATTCACCAGCGTGACGAACTGGCTTTTCCCCAA
>NZ_NCJX01000041.1:0-19825 GCF_002282635.1 Acidiphilium sp. 34-64-41
TCTCTCCCTCCACCAGCCGCCTCCTTATGAGCCTCCAGAAGGAGTCCAGCTAAACCGCTTGAGATCAGATCGCTACACGATCGAGACCGGACGCTTACTTTTTCTAAAGCTGTATCGATCGCTTTTGGCCAGCTCGCAAAGTGTGTCGGCGATCTTGTTGCTGCCTTCATAGCGCCAGAGCCCGCTTGAGATCATCGTGCTCGAAGGCGCTGGCCATCCGTGTAATTTCTGCAGAGCGGGCGCCGGCGGCCTTGGCGGTTTCACGCCACGTCGCGGTCACGGTCGCGACCTCTTTGATGATTACGCGGGCCTGCTGCAGTGTGAGGCCAAAGAACTCCGAAGCCGCCTCAAGCAGGTCGAGCGAGCAGGTGCCCTCGTCCAGGTCGATGTTCGTCGTCAGCACACGCGCTTTGAGGTCGGTGGGCACAGGGTTGAGGTCGTAGGCGGGAGAGAGAGACCATCCCGCCTTGCCGAGCCAAAGGAAGCCATGGTTGCGCAGGTGGTCATCGACATTGGAAATCAGCACGTTGAAGACGACCCGCCGATAGAGGGCATGAGCGTCGGTCTTCCCCTGCGCGCCATATTGCGTAAGAGCGTCGACGATCTCTGGGTAGCTGCCGCGCTCACCGTCCTTGGCGCCCATCATCGCCATCGCTGACAGGAAAGGAATGCGGGTCGAGCCGGAGCGATCGAAGCGTCGCGACAACATCACCGCCTTGCCGGCGACCTCGATCAGCTCATGGTGCGGCGTGGTAATACCGGACTGCTCGGCCAGCCGCAGCGCGATCTCCTCCCATGTCTCCATGCTGTAGTCGTCTGTTTCCTTCGGAAACTTGGCGATGGAGAGATGTCCGTGCTGGTCGATGACCGATGCTTTCGGCCGGGCGCCGCCGAGGGAAGAGCCGGGGGCGAAGATTAGTTGAAGGTCCTCGTCCGTTTCCTCGTCCCGGAGGATCCGTTCAGTGATCTGGAGCAGCCGCCCGAGTTCGATCAGGGCGGGGACGCCGGCGCGGATAGGCGCCTGGAACGTCTCTTCGCCTGCCCAGCGGAATCTGAGGGCGCCTAGGCGGGTCTCGTCGGCGACGCCGAGCAGGTAGTCGCTTTCCGCAAGGGTGCGAACGGCGCGGCCTTCGCGTTCGGCAAGGCGGCGCTCGGCCCGTTGCATAAGACGGCGCCCCCATGTGTCGGGAGCTGAGTCTCCGATGGAGCCGAAAGTCACCAGTCCGGCAGGAGGGGCGAAGGCGCCGCGGGTTAGGGCAAGGGCAGGTTCAAGCGAGAACCGGTCTGGATCGGCGAGCCACGCGCCATCATATTCGAAAAGGATAGTCTCCGTGCCTCGAACGCGATTGCTCCTCGCCAGTCCGATAGGGCGCGTGCGTCCATCCAGGTCGATATGTACCTCGAAGTCAGCCATCGCGAGATGATCCGACTGTTCGCTTGAGATGGACGTGCTTGGGCAGTTCCGCGCTGGCCAGCGCTTGTCCAACCGGGTCGTTGCCGATGTCGGCGATCTGGCCCAGACCGTCGAGCAGGCCGAGCGCCTGAAGGACACCCGCATAAATGCCGATGCTGACATTGGTATCCCCAGCCTCGACCTTTTGCAGGGTCGAGCGGGACGTGAAGGCGCGCTCTGCGACGACAGCCATTGGCAGCCGGCGACGCCGACGGGCATCGTGGATGTCTGCACCGAGCTTGCGCAGGACGCGCCGCACAGCGGCGGGAGGGTTATGTGGTGTAGGCATTTGAAACCTTCGCACTGCAGATTGGCCAGATATGTAGCGCGAAGATTACAATTTTTCTAGCCCATCGCGCGATGCTTGTCCCATTGAGGGAAGGGATGGCGGACCGGGCCGGTGACGGTATAATTCCGGGAGACTGAATGGTGGCCGGCGTAGTCTGGCGTAGAGGCGGCGGTGCGGGCTGAGGTAAGTTTCGGGGTGAGGTCGCCGCCGCGCCTGCCGATAGATGGCGGAACCACAATTTCCGCGATCTGCCAGAAAAAGCCAATGATTTCAAAGGCCGGTACTTTTGACGGTCTATATGACGGTATACGGAAATCGATAAAATATTTTGCGTAATGAATTCAGATGCTTAATATGTCAGTTGATAATCGAGTGGGAGTAAGGCGTGTTGATAGCCATCTGATCGACGTATTGAAATCCTGCCTAGCTCCGTCCGGCCCTGTTACCGCATTATGGGAGGAAAGTCCTGACGCAAGGTGTTGAAGAACCGTCAGGCCAGTTCCCCCCCCGCGAGCCCCCCGACAACAATAATCGCATGCCTGCCGCTAATCTCGAGTGCCACCGCGGTTTCCGCGGCGTCAGGTCTTGCCGTCCAACCAAGTGAACGTCAGACTGCAACCAACAACACCCCGCAATCGCCAGGATCACCACACACCATGACCTCAAAACCCCGCAAGCCAGGCCGCCTGTTCTTCGCCAACCCGGGCCCGACCAACATCCCCGACAGCATTCTCCGCGCCATGGATGTCCCCACCGTCGATTTCATGTCGGAAGACTTCATCGACATTTACGACCAGGGTGTCGCCGGCCTTAAACGCCTTCTGTTCACCACCGGCGAGGTCTTCATCTACACCTCCAGCGGTCACGGTGCCTGGGAAGCCACCATCCAGAACCTGTTCTCGCCCGGCGATAGTATCCTGATGCCCGAATGCGGCTATTTCTCCCGCACCTGGGGTGCCATGGCCAAACGCTTCGGCCTGAACACCGAAATGCCCGAGACCGACTGGCGCCGTGGCCCAGACCCCGCGACCATCACCGAACGCCTTCTCGCTGATAAATCCCACCAGATCAAAGCGGTCTGCATCGTTCATAACGAAACCTCGACCGGTGTGGCGCTCGACCTGCCCGCCATCCGCGCCGCCATCGATGCCGCCAAGCACCCCGCCCTGTTCCTGGTCGACACCATCTCCTCCTTCGGCTCGCTCGAGTTCCGCATGGAAGATTGGGGGATCGATGCCGTCGTCGGCGGCAGCCAGAAAGGCCTTATGTTGCCCGCAGGTCTGGCGTTCACCGCCGTCAGCGAAAAAGCGCTCGAAGCCCATAAATCCGCCACCCTCAACCGCTTTTATTTCGACTGGACCAAAATGATGGCCCGTCGCCACCGTAGCTTCGTAGGCACCGTCCCTGTCCCGCCCTTCTACGGCTTGGTCGAATCCGTCCGCCTGCTCGAATCCGAAGGCATCGAAAACGTCTGGCGCCGCCACCACCGCCTCGCCGAAGCCACCCGCCGCGCCGTCTCGATCTGGAGCGGTAACCAAGGCGTCGCCTTCTTCTGCAGCGACCCGAAACGCCGCTCAGACTCGGTCACCGCCGTCAAAATGCCCGAAGGCCACGACGCCGAAGCCGTTCGCAAAATTGCCTACGACCGCTTCAACGTCTCCCTCGGCGGCGGCCTCGACCCGCTCGGCGGCCAGGTCTTCCGCATCGGCCACATGGGCGACCTCAACGAACCCATGATCCTCGGCACCCTGTCCATCGTCGAACTCTCCCTCCGCCTCGCCGGCGTCCCGCACGCCAATGGCGGCGTGAACGCGGCGATCGACTATCTCGCCGCCGCATAATCTGACGCAGCAAGGTTAAGGAAGAGCTTCTTTTTTGAAAAAACGAAGCAAAAAACTCTTCAAACGAGGCCAGCGGCGCCCTCAGGGCGCCGCGTAACTCACCACCTCATATTCTATTCCATCCGGGTCGAAAAAATAGAACCGCCGCCCTGGCTCATAATCATCATGGCTGAACGGCGTTAACCCCACCGCAATCGCCCGCGCTTCGCTATCAGCCAGATCATCAACCTCCACGCCAATATGGTTCAGTGGCCGCCCCTTGGCGAACACCTCGGCAGCTTGGCCACCGTTGTAGAGCGCCACATAATGATCCGACGTCCCGACATGGATCGAATGGCCCCCGTTCCGTGCGGCACCGCTCCACCGAACCCGCCAGTCAAACAGCGCCGCCATCAGCCGCGCCGTGCGCTCAGGGTCCGCAACCGTGATATTCACATGCTCAATCCGTAAAGCCGACATTTCAATCTCCTCAATGTTCAGGCGGAAATCGCTCGCCGGTTGCAGCGTCTAGAACCTCAAGCTAACTTGAGATCAAGCATTTTTTCCTGGTATTCATGAAAAATCTGGCCGCCACCCTATCGATCGGTGACCTCGCCCGCAGAACCGGCCTGTCCGTCTCCGCAATCCGCTTCTACGAAACCCGCGGCCTCGTTACCGCCACCCGCGGCGCCGGTAATCAGCGCCGCTTCGCCCGCGCCGATATCCGGCGCCTCTCCTTCGCCCTGATCGCGCAACAACTTGGCCTCACCATCAGCGAAATCGAAGCCGAACTCGCCACATTGCCACGAGGCCACGCACCATCGGCCGCGGACTGGCAAGCCATCGGCACCAGATTCCAATCCGCCCTCGCCGCGAAGATCACGCTGCTGCAAAAAACCCACGAACTGCTCGGCGGCTGCATCGGTTGCGGTTGCCTCTCGCTCGATCGCTGCGCCCTCTACAACCCGAACGATCGAGCCGCCCGCGCCGGACCAGGCCCCCGTTTCCTCCTCGGCAACCAGGCGTCAGACTTCGAATCCGATTGAACGCAATCGCGGCGACGCCCAAACGCCCAGAGGCTGCGCCTCACCCCGCGCCAAAACACAGAAAATGCGGATTCTCGAATCCCGCCTTGCCATATCTCAGTGGCCGCTCATCCATCGTCACCACCCGTCCACCGGCCGCCTCCAGCACCGCCTGCGGGGCCGCGGTGTCCCACTCCATCGTCCGCCCCAACCGCGGATAAAAATCGGCAACACCCTCGGCCAACCGGCAGAATTTCAACGCCGAGCCAATATTGGTCAGATGCGCCACCTTGTACCGCGCCAGATATTCAGCCAGCAGCGGATCATCGGCATAATGGCGCGATGCATAAACGGTAATCCCCGCCTCCGGTGGCAGCCGCGCCGCAATCGGCCGCCGCCCCGTCGCATCCTGCCGCCACGCGCCAGCGCCCACGATGCCGCCATACACCGCCCCCTGTGCCGGTGCGCCGACCGCACCCAGCACCACCCGTCCCTCGACCACCAGCCCCACACACACGGCAAACTCATCCCGCCCGGCTGCAAACTCGCGCGTGCCGTCGAGCGGATCGACCAGCCAGAACCGCGCTCCCGGCTCGGTCAGCCGGCCCGCCGCCACTTCCTCCTCGGCAATCACAGGAATTTCGGGCACCGCCGCGCGCAGCCCCGCGACAATCACCCGCTCCGCCCGCATGTCCGCAAGCGTCACCGGCGAGTGGTCCTCCTTGTGATCGACGGTAAAGCCACCCGCCCGCACCGCCAGAATTTCACGCCCCGCGGCCTCGGCCAGCGAGGCCGCAAGCTCAAGCAAATCAACATCATTCATGCGCGGTCCATATCGCCGGGCTTGGAAAACCGCAAATAGCCGGGCATGATGGCGACCGATCCGAAATGACACCCAGGGATGAAACGCACAGCATGATCGATATTACATTCGGCCGCATGGACCTCCCGAAATCCGGTGCGCTGGCACTGCTGCTCGGGGAAGACGAAGCCCATACCGGCCTCGCCGCCGCGCTCGACGCCGCCCTCACCGGCGGCTTCAACCGCGCCCTCGCCGCCGCCGCCTTCAAAGGCAAGCGCGGCCAGTCGGCCGTGCTCCTCGCACCCGGCGCCGGGCTCGACCGCGTTGTTGCCATCGGCATCGGCAAATCCGATGAACTCACTGCGCACCAAGCCGAAGCCGCCGGCGCCAGTGCCGTTGCCGCGCTCATGAAACACGAAACCGCCGCCATCGCCGGCGATGGCCTCGCCGCCCCCATGCTCGCCCACGCCGCCCTCGGCGCCCGCCTGCGTACCTACCGGTTCGATAAATACCGCACCACGCTGAAAGACGAACAAAAGCCCAAACTGGCCGATCTCACCGTCCTGTCCGACGATTCCGCCGCCGCCCGCACCGCCTACGCGCCGCTTGCCGCCCTCGCCGCTGGCGTCGAACTCACGCGCGACCTGGTTTCCGAACCCGCCAACATCCTCACCCCCGAGGAAATGGCCGACCGCGCCAAATCGCTCAAATCCCTCGGCGTCAAAGTCGAAATCTTCGACCGGCGCGATATGGAAAAACTCGGCTTCGGCGCCCTGCTCGGCGTCGCCATGGGCAGCGCCTGCGAACCCCGCATGGTCGTCATGCAATGGCTCGGCGCGTCCGAACCCGAACCCACCGGCAAATCCGGCAAAAAAACCAAACCCACCCCGAAAGACCCGGTTGTCTTCGTCGGCAAAGGCGTCACCTTCGACACCGGCGGCATCTCCATCAAACCCGCCGCCGGCATGGAAGACATGAAATGGGACATGGCGGGCGCCGGCACCGTCATCGGCCTGATGGCCGCCCTCGCCGGCCGTAAAGCCCGCGTCGATGCCGTCGGCCTGGTCGGGCTGGTCGAAAACATGCCGTCCGGCACCGCCCAACGCCCGGGCGATATCGTCAAATCCGCCTCCGGCCAGACCATCGAAGTCCTCAACACCGACGCCGAAGGCCGCCTCGTCCTGGCCGATGTGCTCTGGTACGCCCAGAACCGCTTCAAACCGCGCTTCATGGTCGACCTCGCTACCCTCACCGGCGCCATCATCGTCGCCCTGGGCCACGAAAACGCCGGACTGTTCGCCAATAACGACGATCTTGCCAACCACCTGATCGAAGCCGGCACATACACCGGCGAGACCGTCTGGCGCATGCCCCTTGCCGATGCTTACGATAAGCAAATCAACTGCGACATCGCGGACATGAAAAACCTCGGCAACGGCCGCGCCGGCGGCGCCATCACCGCCGCCCAGTTCCTCCAGCGCTTCGTCAATAAAACCCCCTGGGCCCATCTCGATATCGCCGGGATGGCCTGGGCCAGCAAAGACGGCGCCGTCGCCCCGAAAGGCGCCACCGGCTACGGCGTCCGCCTGCTCGACCGCCTCGTCGCCGCCCATTACGAACAGTAACCCCGAAGAACTGGGGTGAGTGCTGGCAGAAGGAAGGCCAGGGGCTCTGCCCCTGGACCGCGCCAAAGGCAGAGCCTTTGGAATCCATTAGTTTTAGGAATGGGGAGGGCGTCCCGGCAATCGCCGCCCCCGATCCCGCGGCCGCCCTCCCCATTCCTAAAGATAGCGGGTTCTAAAGGCTCCGGCATTACATGCTCGTAGCGTCCGGCGTCGGACGGGTGCGCCTGGCGGCGGCGCGGGCACCGGCGGCTTTGCCGGCCGTGGCGATCGGAGATCCGGCGTTCATCTCGGATTATTACCGGCGTTATCATAGCGAGTGTCCGGCGCCGGCGCCGTTTGATGTTGCGATGCTGGGGCCGATGCCGGTTACCTTGGGTGGGCCGGGCCTCATCTGGTCTGGCGACCGGCTGCTCGACGACAATGCGATCATGCCGATTTATGTGCGTCCTGAGCTTGACCGTCCCGGTTCGACGATGCTGCCGGCGGCGCTGGCGTTGCCGGTGCGGCGTGAGCGGCGGCTCGGGCTGGTGTTTCATGGCTGGGGGGTGCAGGTCTACGGCCATTTCCTGATCGAGATGCTGCCGAAGCTGTTACTGGCCCAGCGGTTTCCCGCCTTGCTCGGCACGGCGTTGCCGGTGCTGGACCGTCAGATGTCCGGCTGGCTGATCGAAATTCTGGAGCGCCACTGCGGCATCGATCCGGCCCGCGCGATCTGGTTCGATTCCGCGCATGAGCGGCTCGACCTCGATCAGGCGCTGCTCCTGCCTTTGCTGACGCGGGCGGAAGGGTATCACCCGCTGGTATCGCCGCTGATCGATGCTTTCGCGTCCGGCGTTGGCCAGCAGCCGGCGGAACCTGCGCCGCGTCTGTTCGTCGCCCGCGGCGATTTCGCCAACCCGGCGGCGCCGCGTCGGCGTCTCGCGAACGAGGCGGCGCTCGCCGATGTCGCCGCCACGCGGTTCGGCTTTCGCATCGTCCGGCCGGAGCGCCTGTCCTTTGCCGAGCAGGTCGGGCTGTTCGCGCAGGCAAACATCATTCTCGGCCAGGCCGGTTCGGGCATGCACAATGCGCTGTTCGCCCCGCGCGGGGCCATCTCCGGCATGATCCGCTTTCCCGCGCCGGACCAATCCGCCATCGCCGCGCTGCGCGGCCAGGGGATCGCCTATCTGACCGAGGGGATCAGCGAGATCGAGCCGCACGTCTTCCAGGCCGACCCCGACCTGTTCACCCGTTTCGTGGAGCGCCTGATCGCCTATCCATGACCGGCGACCCTATCGGTCAGCGCCAGCAGCAACCCGGTAATGACGAAGGCGAGCATCAGCCCGCCCTGATACATCACCACCCGATCCGGCTCGGTCCGCACTTCGAGAAACACCCGCAGCACATGCACGGCGGCGATGGCGGTGATCGATCCCATCAGTTTGAGTTTGAGCCCGGAAAAATCGATATTGCCCATCCACTCCGGTCGCCGATCGCCTTCGGCGAGCGTGATCCGTGCCACGAAATTCTCATACCCGGTCAAAATCACAAGCACGACCAGATTGGCCGTGAGCGACAGGTCGATCAGCGACAGCGTGGTCATGATCACATGGGTTTCATCCATGGTTGGCAGTTGCGGCACGGCGTGCACCATCTCGATGATAAACCGCACCACCAGCAGGGCGAGCAGTACGACCATCGCCAGATACAGCGGTGCCAGCAGCCATCGCCCGCCGAACAGCAGCGCCTCGATGATCGATACGATACGCGAGGGTTTCGCCTCATTCCCGCTCATCGGACACCTCCGGTTTGATCGCCTCGAACACCAGTTCCGCCTGCCGCGCCAGCCGGCGCAAACTCTCGGCCGATGCCGGCCGCTGCACCGCCTGCGGCGTCGGCGGCGTTGGCCCGCGCGCGGGGTCTAGCGCGGCGTCCAACCAATCGCGCCAGCGCTTCCACAATGCCGCCTCACCGGCATCTGGCAGCGGATCGAGGTTGAGCATCGCCAGCCGCCCGGCGGTCCGCCG
Source organism: Acidiphilium sp. 34-64-41 (assembly GCF_002282635.1). NCBI lineage: Bacteria > Pseudomonadati > Pseudomonadota > Alphaproteobacteria > Acetobacterales > Acidocellaceae > Acidiphilium > Acidiphilium sp. 34-64-41. The sequence goes on from NZ_NCJX01000041.1 coordinate 9,021, forward strand.
TAGCGCCGCATCGACCACCAGCGCCGAGCGCAGCAGCGGATCATGCCCCCGGTGCGGCTCCATCAGCGCGCGCGAGACCGAGGCTTCCAGATTATTGCTGGCCAGCCCCGCCTGCCGCCGCGCCGCCTCCGGCAGTGCCCCGCCATCGACCAGATAAGCAAAACTCGCCGCCAGATAATCCCGATGCGCCGCAATTGCCGCATCCCGCGCCGCGCCAAGCCGGTTTCCTTCGAAACTCGGCCACAAGACGAGGTTGGCCGCCACCGCGAGCACACCACCAGCGAGGGTGAAGCCCACCCGCGACAAGGCAATGGTCCATTGGTTCGTCCCCGGCGAAATCTGTTCAATCAGCAGCACGATCATCGGCGTCAGCACCGCGGTGTAGGCGCTGAAATTCACCCCCCGGATCGCAAACGCCACCAGCGCGAGCGGGATCATCGCCAAAGCCAGTTCCAGCCTCGTGTGACACACCAGCCCGATCAGCGCGGCCAGCACACCGCCCGCCGCCGTCCCGCCCACGCGTTCCAGAGCGCGCACCCAGGTCGCCGAAAAATGCGGCTGCAACACGAAAATCACGGTAATCGCCAGCCAGTGCCCGAACGGGTTGCCTAGCCATTGCACGAACCCGAGTACCGGCGTGGTTACCATCGCAGTCCGCAGCGCGTGGCGCAGCGGCACCGATTCCAGCGTCCAATTGGCGCGGATCGGCCCGAAGATCATCCCCCGCCAATCGATCGCCGCGCCATCCGCCACCGGCGAAGGTCCCGGCGCGTTCGATACCGTCACGATCACCGAAAGCCGATCCGCCACCGCATCGAGCAACCGGCGGATCGGTGCCTCCTCGCCGATTGCACCAATATCATCGCGCAACCGCCGCAGCGCCTCACGAATCGGGGGGGTATCCAGCGACCGATCCGCCTCGATCGCCGGTGCCAGCGCCGCCAGCAACGGCGCCAGATCACGCAGCGCCTGGCGCGATGCCGGCGCGCCGCCAGGGTCGGCCGCCATCGCCTCCCCCACCGCAATCATCGCGCCGAACATCTGATCGAACGTTGCCAGCCGCAGCGCGATCGCATTCGCCCGCAGGCTCGCCGCGCCACGCCGCCTGATCGTCGCAAGCGTCACTCCCCGCGCCCGTTCGATCGCCTCACGCACCGCCCGTCGATGACCGCGCGCGTGCAGATCGAACCCATCCTCGTCCGGCTTGGGTTCATTGGCCAGATCCACCAGATCCCGCGCCAGCGACGAGAGCGCCAGCGCCAGATCCGCAAGCGCCATCCGCGCCGGATGAAACGGACGGATCCGCCACAAGGCCAACGTCAGCAGCGCCGCACCCGCCGCACCGGCCCAGAACGCCAAGCCCGGCGGCACCGCCGCCATGACCGACCGGATCGGCGCATCGAGCGACAACACGGTCGCGACCGACACCAAATTGCCGGTCTGCATACCGCTCTGCCCATAAATCCGGGCAAAACTGCACGCAAAAATCGTAACCCCAGCCGTCAGGATCGCGAGCGCCGGGCTGCGCGCCAGGATCAGCCCGAATATCGAAAAACACAGTGCACCCAGCACGCCGAACACCAGCATCGGCGGCAGCCGCGCCCGCACCGGCCCGCCCGGATCGGCAAAACAGGCGAGCAGCGCGCCCAACGCAGCCAGCCCCAGTTGCGGCAGCCCGAGCAACGAACCAACCGCCATGGTGCCAGCCACCGCAATCGCCGCGCGCACCCCTTCGAGCAGCGAAATCGCCCGAAAATTCAGCGCAAGCCCACCCAGAGCCGGCAGACCCGCCCGGTCGGCCGACGCAATCGCAGCGCTAGCCTGCCCCATCGCCCGGCACGCTCGCGCCGAACACGCCCGTGCGCGGAAAGCCGCTCGGCGGCAACCGCCCGGCCTGGCCGCGCGCGCCGAGCCACTCGGCGAGCCGGGTCTCAGTGCGGGTCTTGTCACCCAACCGCCAGGTCAACCCCTCGGCCAACGTGAAACTCTTGGCATCCGCCAGCCCGCCATCCTTGTATTTCTGCAAAATCACCCCGGCACCGCGCGCCATTTCGGGAATTTGATCCAGCGGAAATACCAGCAGTTTCCGGTTCTCACCGATCACCGCCAGATGATCCCCGCCGACCGGCAAACAGAATTTCGCCTCTTCGCCGGGCTTGACCGTCAAAATCTGCTTGCCGGTGCGCTTCTCGGCGACCAGTTCGCTTCCCGCGACGATAAACCCGCGCCCCTGATCGTTCGCAACCAGGTAGCGCGCCGCAGCATCGGCCACGAACAGGCTCGCAACCTCGTCCTCGTTGCCCATTTCGATCAGCAGGCGAATCGCCTGGCCATCGCCCCGCCCGCGCGGCAAATCCGCCGCCCGCACGGTATAAACCCGTCCGTTGGTGGCAAACACCGCAATCCGATCCACGCTCGAACAACGCAGCAGCGTCTTGAGCCGATCGCCCTCCTTGAACTTCAACTCCGCATCGGCCACCGCATGGCCCTTCAGCGCCCGCACCCAGCCCTTGTCGGACAAAATCACGGTCAGTGGCTCGCGCTCGATGAACGCCTCCGCCGTAACCTCGATCACGTTCGGTGCCCCGCCGATGCTGGTCCGCCGCGCCCCGAGCGGCCCGGCGCCGAATTTCTGTCGCGTCGCCTCGATCTCCGCCTCGATCCGCGCCCAGCGCTTCGCCGGATCATCGAGCATCGCGTTGAGCGCCTTCTGCTCGGCACTCAGCGTCTTGTGCTCGCGGCGCAGTTCCATCTCCTCGAGCTTGCGCAGGCTGCGGAGCCGCATATTCAAAACCGCCTCGGCCTGCACATCGGTCAGCGAAAACGCCGCGATGAGCGCAGGCTTGGGCTCATCCTCGGTGCGGATAATCCGGATCACCTCGTCCAGATTGAGAAACGCCGTGATATAGCCTTCCAGAATCTCCAGCCGCCGCGCAATCGCCGCCAGCCGGTGGCGCGAGCGGCGCTGCAGCACGATATGCCGATGATCGAGCCAGGCCTGCAGCATCTCCGCCAGGTTCATCACCCGCGGCGTGCGGTCTGCATCCAGCACGTTCATGTTCATCGAAAACCGCGTCTCGAGCGCGGTCGCACGAAACACGCTCGCCATCAGCATATCAGGATCGACGGTGCGCGATTTCGGCTCCAGCACGATCCGCACATGCTCGGTGCTTTCATCGCGAATATCCCCCAGCAGCGGCAGTTTCTTCTCGGCCAGCAATTCCGCCGCCTGCTCGATCAGGCGCGATTTCTGCACCTGATACGGAATCTCGGTCACCACGATCTGCCACATCCCACCCTTCAGGTCGGATCGGCTCCACCGCGCCCGCACCCGCAGCGAGCCGCGCCCGGTCTCATACGCCAGCCGCAGCGTCTCCCGGTCCTCGACCAGTTCCCCCCCGGTCGGAAAATCCGGCCCGCGCACGAAATCGAGCAGCTTTGCCGTCTCAGTCCCCGGATTGCGGATCAAATGGATCGCGGCCTCGCACAACTCCCCGGCATTATGCGGCGGAATCGAGGTCGCCATCCCCACCGCAATCCCTGCCGCGCCATTGGCGAGCAGGTTCGGAAACGCGCCGGGCAGCACGATCGGTTCGGAATCCTCATTATCATAGGTCGGACGGAAATCGACCGTATCCTCATCGATGCCGTCGAGCAGCGCGGCGGCGATTTCGGTCATCCGGCTTTCGGTGTAACGCATCGCCGCCGCGTTATCGCCGTCGATATTGCCGAAATTGCCCTGGCCCTCGATCAGCGGATAGCGCGACGCGAAATCCTGCGCCAACCGTACCAGCGCCTCGTAGATCGACATATCGCCATGCGGATGGAACTTGCCCATCACATCGCCCACCACGCGGGCGCATTTCTTGAAGCCCGAACCAGGGTCAAGCTTGAGTTGCCGCATCGCGAAAATCAGCCGCCGATGCACCGGCTTCAGCCCGTCGCGCACATCCGGCAATGAGCGCGACATAATGGTCGAGAGCGCATAGGCCAGATACCGCTCCGACAGCGCCGTCGCCAGTGGCGTGTCCTGGATGGTTCCGGTCAGGTCATCCGGCATGTGTCTCTCCGTTTATCCGTCGTGTCACGAGGTCATAGAGGGCGACCCGCGCCGAGGGAAGCGGCGCATGCCGCGCGCCGAACGCATCGCGCGCCAGAAAATGCCCGGTCAGCGCCAGCCCGTCGCGGCACGCCGGCAGATCGGCCGCATCATCGCCCACCAGAAACCCCGGCAGCCGCAACAGCCGCTCCGCCCACACCCCCGCTGCCGCACGCGAAACCGCCCGCCCGGTGCGCGGCGAAACATAGGCCAGATCCTCGCGCACCCCGCTCACCGCACATGCCGTAAAATCAAGCCCATAGCCCAGCTCCCTGAGGAGTTCGACCTCGAACCCCACCAAAGCCGGCAGGGCCGCGCCGGCAATGCCGATCCCCGCCATCAACCGCGCGAGCCCCAGAAACGCGGCCGGATGCGCCGCGCGCTCCGGCAACGCCCCCGCCGCCACCGCGCAGGCCGCGCGCAGCACCGCCAAAGCCATCGCATCGTTCATCGCCAGCGCCGCTGCGGGGTGCACCAACTCCCCGGTCAGCGTACCGAGTTGCTCCGGCAGGCGCGCCACCCACCGCGCCGCGATCAGATTGCCCTCCTGCCAGACCGGCGCACCCCTGCGTGAGGCACCGCCGCGCGCCAGCCCATGCCACGCGCCGTTCGCCTCGGTCAGCACGATCGCGCGCTGATCCCCCTCCCCATACGGCGCCAGGCTCAGGATGATTGCGGGGTCTGACCATTCCATACGGGATAGAATCTAAAGGTTAAGGAAGGGTTCTTTTTTGTATAAAAGAACCAATAAACTTTCATTCGTAAAAGACCGGGTCGAGGAGTTCTGCCCAGGCATGGCCGTTGCTGCCGCCGTCAGCCATTTCGGTCGCAAACTCGATTGCAGCCTCGCCGAAAAACAGCGGAACATCGAAGCGCCACAACCGTGATTCCGCCGCACCCAGCACAATCTCCGCCTGATGGACCACCCGTCCGCTCTCCGCCGCCCGGATCACCACGCGAAACCGCACCGGATTCGCCGCTACGTGATTGAGCCGCACCCGCACCTCAAACGCCGTCCGTCCCACCATAAAATGCTGCACAATCAATCGTGCAGCCGCCATTCCCGGTGCATTCGGATGCAACCGGAACCCGGTATCGCCGATCGGAAAATACGCCCATGGCGCATCCATCACATCAACCCGCCGGCAAACCGCGACCGCACCACCGACATCGAACACGAAATCCCGCCGCACCGGCCCGCCCGGCACCGCGCCCGCGTGCCGGACATACAAATCCCAATCGCTCGATGACTCCCGCGCATGAGTCCCAGCCAGCGCCTCACCTAGATCCGGCCCCGGCCGCCGCACCGCGACCACCCGCGCCCGCGCCACCGCCATCCCCATCTGAGCCAGATCGGGGCACGAAACCGGATCGACCACGAGCAGATCGACCCCATCCCAGCCAAGCTGCTGGATCAGCGCGGCCAACGTCATCCCCCCGATCGGCCCATCCACCGCTGGCAGCAGCACCATCCGCCCGGTCTCCGCCGCGCGGCCCAGTCCGAAGCGCGTCACCGTCTCGGCAACCGCCGCCCGCACCCCGATAATTTGCCGCCATGCCAGTGTATTCAGCGCGTGCAGCCGCGCCTCGGCCGGAATCGGCTCGACGCTCGCAATCGTCGCCTCGGCAAACGCCACCGCCATCGCCACCGTCCGATACCCCGCCCCCGCGCCGATCTCGATGATCCGGCGCGGCACGAACGGCAACACGAGCGCTCCCGCGGTATCGCGCATCGCACCAATCAGATCACCCACATCCGCCGTGCCGGCCCGTACCCATAACGGCCCCGAAACCCCCGGCCAGGTCACCGTCACCAACCCGACCCGATCGCGGCATGCCGCCTCGACCACCGCCACAGGATCATCCGCCAGCACCGCATCGGCCGGGGCCGCAATACCCGCCATCGCCCGCGCCATCGCCTGCCGCTCAGCCGTCGCAATCGGCGCCGACCACGCCGCCACACTCATCCGCCGAGCGCCGCCTTGGCCGTCGCCGCCAAATATTGCGCGGCAACCGGCAGGATCGTGTCGTTGAAATTATAGAACTGGTTGTGCAGAAACGCGCCCTCCGCCGCCGGCCCATTGCCGATCCACGCATAGGCACCGGGAATTTCCCGCAAAAACCAGCCGAAATCCTCGCTCGCCATGGTCGGCGGCAAATCCTGGCGCACCGGCAGCCCGATCCCGGCCGCCGCCGCCCGCGCCAGTTCAGCCTCGTCCTTGTGATTGATCGTCGCCGCCACGGTCCGCTCGAACACCACCTCGGCCCGGCATCCCAGCGCCGCCGCGGTATGGGTTGCCACGTCACGAATCCGCCCGGCAACCAGATCGAACACCTCCGGGATCAACGCGCGAAACGTCCCGCGCAACGTCACCACATCGGGAATCTGATTCTCCGCCTCCGCCCCCTGCATCACGCAGATCGAAACCACCGCAGCCTCCAGCGGATTGACACTGCGCGACACGACCGACTGCAGCGCCACAATCACATGCCCCGCCGCCAGCACCGGGTCGGCGGTCAGATGCGGCATCGCCGCATGCCCGGCATGGCCATGGATGGTAATACCCAACCGCTCGCCTTGCGCCATCATCGGCCCATCGGGGATCATCACGGTCCCGGCTTCCAGCCCCGGCCAGTTGTGATAACCAAAGATCCGCTCCATCGGAAACCGGCTCAGCATACCATCCGCCAGCATCGCCCGCGCGCCGCCATACCCTTCCTCGGCCGGCTGAAACACGAAATGCACCGTGCCGGACCAGTCAGGATCGTCCCGCAACATCATCGCCGCACCCAGCAGTGATGCGGTGTGACCATCATGCCCGCACGCATGCATCACGCCCGGTGTCCGCGACGCATAGGGCAATCCGGTCGCCTCGATGATCGGCAGCGCATCCATATCCGCCCGCAATCCCACGCTGCGGTTGCCACCCCGCCGGATCGTCGCAACCACGCCATGCCCGCCGACGCCGGATTCGAACCGGATGCCAAGCTCGGTCAGCGTCTCACACACAAAAGCCGCCGTCTTCGCCTCGTGCAGCGACAATTCAGGATTCTGATGCAAATGATGCCGCCACGCGGTCATTTTCGGGGCAAGGGAGTCAGCGATTGAATCGGGCATTCACACACCTATCGTTAATCATCGATGATAAGCGCCGCATCGGGCCGACGGCAAGGGCGGATTGTGCCGTGGAAATGGGCAGCGAAAGGGAGGGGTAGCGCTTCTTTTTTGTAAAAAAGAAGCAAAAAACTTTCCGCCCCTGGGGCACGGGCATTTAAACCGGCATGGGCCTAACCGAACAAAGTTTTTTTTGCTTCTTTTTTGTTCACAAAAAAGAAGACTCTCCTTGCCTCCCTTTCCCGCTCCCACGCGCAGTTTGCCGCAGTGCAGCAGCATTGCTACCATGCCCCGATCGACCCGGAGGAAAAACCATGGATGAATTGATCGAAGGCTACCAGCGGTTCCGCACCTCGCAGTGGCCGCAGCAACGCGAAGCGCTCGAAGCCCTGGCGCGCAACGGTCAGCAGCCGCACACAATGGCCATCGGCTGCTGCGATTCCCGCGTGCCGCTCGAAATGATCTTCAATTCCCGGCCCGGCGACATGTTCGTCGTCCGCAACATCGCTAATCTCGTCCCGCCCTACGCGCCGGACATGGCAAACCACGGCACCTCCGCAGCACTCGAATTCGCGGTCCGCGTCTTGAAGGTCCAGCGCATCGCCGTCATCGGCCATAGCTCCTGTGGCGGCATCCATGCGCTGATGAACGATCCACCCCCCGAAGCGCGCGATTTCGTCGCCAACTGGGTCCGCATCGCCCAGCCCGCCCGCCAGCGCGCCATGCTGCTCGCCGCCGACCCGATCCATGCGCAACGCCGCGCCGAGATCGAAAGCGTGCGCGTCTCACTCGAAAACCTCATGAGCTTTCCATGGATCGCCGCCGCCTGCGCCGCCGGCACCCTCAAACTGCTCGGGTTTTATTTCGACGTCGCGAACGGCACCCTCCGCCAGATCACCGCAGATGCCGAAACGATCATCGCGGAACCCGCGCCGGTGGGCTAAGCTCCCGCCAAAGCCGACACGAGGAACCCAAGCCCATGGACAGTATCCCGCCCCGCGCCGAACCGGCGCCGGACCGCAAATCGCTCACCAGTTGGGATCGCGCGAAGCGCAGTCAAACCAAACGCGTCCTGATCACCGCCTACGATCACCCCTTCGCCAAACTCGCCGAACAGGCCGGCATCGATGGCATCCTGATCGGCGATTCCCTGGGCATGACCATACAGGGTGGGCGCGATACGCTGCGCGTCAGCCTCGAGCACATGCTCTACCACACCGAAATGGTCGCCCGCGCCGCACAAGCCTGCCTCATCATGGCCGACCTGCCGTTCGGCAGCTTCGAAGCAAGCCCCGCCCAGGCTTTCGCCAGCGCCGCCCTGCTGGTCAAGGCCGGGGCGGACATCATCAAGCTCGAAGGCGGCGCACCGATGGTCGAAACCGTGGCGTTCCTCTCGGCCCGCGCCATCCCGGTCTGCGCCCATATCGGCCTGACGCCCCAACATGTCCGCCAACTCGGTGGGTTCAAAAAACAGGGCAAAACCGCCGACGCCGCGGCGCTCCTGCTGGCCGATGCCCAGGCTCTGGCCGAAGCCGGCGCGCGGATGGTGCTGATGGAAGCGATCCCCGCCCCGCTTGCCACCGAAATCACCAAAACGCTCACAGTCCCCACCATCGGCATCGGTGCCGGTCCCGGCACCGATGCGCAAATCCTGGTCCTGCACGACGTGCTCGGCCTGTCCGGCGGCTACGTGCCCGGCTTCGCGCGCACCTATCTCGATGGCGCGAGCCTGATGCGTGACGCCATCGGCCGCTACGCCGATGAAGTCCGCACCCAGGCGTTTCCGCCGCCCGGCTGAGCCCTACTGGCTCGCCGGCGGCGCATTCGGCGTGGAAGAACCAGGCGGCACCACGATATAGGTCTTCGAAGGCGGCGAACCGCCCCCAAGCACAATGCATCCCGAAAGCGCGCTGGCCATCACAAACGCCGCGGCCAGCATCATCATGGCGCGCAGCGGTCTCGCGATCATCGAATGTGTCATGCTTGATCTCCCTGAAACAAAATCTCCGTCGACCGAACCATTCTGCCGGATCAAACGCACCAAACAATGCCCAATCGGCGAAATGAGCCGAATTTAACGACAAGCCAAACCGCACCGGGCACAAAAAAACCGGCCCCGCGCACAAGCGCGAAGCCGGTTTTCAACCAACAGATAATGTCAGATCAACGCGAGTAGAATTCGACCACCAGATTCGGTTCCATCTGCACCGGATAGGGCACATCGGCCAGCTTCGGCGCGCGGGTAAACCGTCCCTTCATCGCGCGATGATCGACTTCCATATATTCCGGCACATCGCGCTCGGCACTCTGCGTCGCATCGAGCACCACGGCGAGCTGCTTCGATTTCTCGCGCACCTCGATCGTGTCGTCATCGCGCACCTGGTACGAAGCGATGTTCACCCGCTTGCCGTTGACCAGCACATGGCCATGGCTGACGAACTGGCGCGCCGCAAACGGCGTGATCGCGAATTTCATGCGATAGATCACCGCATCCAGCCGGCGCTCCAGCAATTCGATCAGATTCTCCGAGGTGTCGCCACGGCGGCGCACCGCCTCCTCATAATATTTATAGAACTGCTTCTCGCCGATATTGCCGTAATAGCCACGCAGTTTCTGCTTGGCCATCAGCTGCACGCCGAAATCCGACGGCTTCTTGCGCCGCTGGCCATGCTGGCCGGGACCGTAGTCGCGCTTGTTGATCGGTGATTTCGCGCGGCCCCACAGGTTCACCCCGAGGCGGCGGTTAATCTTGTATTTACTTTCGGTACGCTTGGTCATGCGCGCCGTACTCCTTCGTTATCGGGCGAAATTTCGCCTCATGTTGCACCGGTAGGTTCCGCCTCGCCCGCAAGCGCGACAAAACGGGCGCACACCGACCACCACCGAAATGGGGGATGCGTCCACGTTCCCAGCAATGCGCCGGTGGTTAGGCAAACCGCGCCCCAATGTCAAATTTCACCCGCCCCGCCCGTGCCAATCCGGCCGACGACGGCGCGAAATCACCCCGAAACGGCAATCCGCGACTGCCACCAGCACAGAAACGGCGTCACAACCAACTCCATGAACAGCCCGAAAAACATCGAAGGCCCCGGAATCCCATGCAGAAAAATCCCCGCCAACCGCGCCAGCCCGCCGATCGCCACAATCAGCGTCAACAACCGCACCCGCGCGGTATGGCGCTCGATATGTGGAATACTGGCATAGAAAATCAGCCCGATCGCGAGTAGCAAGCCCGAAAGATACACATACATGCTGGTCAGATCAGGCAGCGATTGCGGATCACCCGCAAAATTGGTGCCGAGCAGAATCCCGCCCAACCCCGCCCCCACCGGTACGATCCCCGCAACGGCAATGGCAATCTGCAAATTCCGGCGCGTCAGCTTTGATGTCATCGCTCCCAGATACGCTTTCGCCGGCGCGAAACAAGCGCGGGGCTCCATCGCCATCAAGCACAGACAAGTCAAAGCAAGGTCTTCTTTTTTGTGAACAAAAAAGCGTGCCTATCCGGTTGACTCAGACACCCACTAGGGCTAGTGGCCCCCGCCATGGCGGCCATTGACATTCACCAGCGTGACGAACTGGCTTTTCCCC
>NZ_NCJX01000130.1:0-6172 GCF_002282635.1 Acidiphilium sp. 34-64-41
CGGGACCAAAAACCATGCGTGCCGGATGGGCGCGTTTCGCCTCAATGGCCGCAGGCTTCGCCCTCGCTACCCAATCAAATGTGTGAATCCCGTAGGTGATCGCGATCATCGGGACCGGCGCGGTGCTGGATGGGTTCGACGGATCGCTGGCCCTGCTATTGGCCCAGGCGCGGGCGCATCAGATTGATCTGTCGACGCTGCGTTTACTCGAACTGCTCGACCAATTGGCTGACCGATTGGAGCGGGCGCGGGCGACAATTCCGCTGGGCCATCAGGCGGACTGGGTGGTGATGGCCTCCTGGACTCTGCTGTTGCGGTCTGACCTGCTTTTGCCAAGGGAAACGCCGGCGTAACAGGCGGCGGAACGACGTGCGTCTGACCTGCTGGACCGTTTGGTTGCGTTGCAGGAGATCCAGGCGTTGGGCGCGTGGCTGGAGTAGCGTCCGCAGTTGGGGCGTGATGTTTTTGCCCGCGGCCGATCAGAGGCGATCGGGGGCGTGGTCGGGAGTTCCATCAAGGTCGATATGATCGCCTTCCTCTGGGCGTGTCTCGAGCAGTTAGATGATCCAGCCGACGTCGTCGACACAAGGCCGATCTATCGTCTGCCGGCGCTCAGCCTCGAGCAGCTGTTGCCGGGACCCAATCAGCAGACGGCCCAACCGGAAACGCAAACGCGGTTGCGTCGGCGCTCTGCGTGGTCGAGTACGTTCGTCGCCAGCCTGGAACTTGCCAAGCAAGGCGATGTCGCTCTCATGCAGGCAGAGAACTTCGATCCTATCATCGTCAGCGTAAGTTCCGGCGACCAACCTCCCCAGAATATTTCTTCGACGCCTTCCGCTTCTCCATAGCCCCATTCTGTCAAGAGCTTGAGCCTCCGGCAAACCCAGTGCGGTTCAAGAGTGAGCAGACCTGCCGGTGAGCAGCCGGAGGCAATCGTTGCTGCGATATATTTTTGATTGTCTCTTGCTTGGTAAGCAACAGAGTGCTTCTCTCAGATCATAAAAACGCGATCGGCGCAGGCCGCCGCATAATGCCATCGTGGCAGAGGGAGAACGGTCATGCGCGGAGCAATTCGGGCAACCACGGAGCCAGTCATCGTGAATTATACCCGGGCCAGGGCATGACACTGCTGACGCTCGAGGATGTCGGCAAGTCGTATGGGGCGGTGCAGGCACTCAGTAATGTCAGTTTCCAGGTCGGCCCGGGCGAAATCGTCGGGCTGATGGGTGATAATGGCGCAGGAAAATCGACCCTGGTGAAAATCATCGCCGGCGTATTCCGCCAGAGCGAAGGGACCATGCGGTTTCAGGACAAGGAGGTGCATTTCCATGCACCGGTGGATGCGCGCAGGGCGGGGATCGAGGTCGTGCATCAGGATCTGGCGATTGCCGATAATCTGAGCGCGGCCGCCAATATTTTTCTCGGCCGCGAGTTGCACCGGCGGATTGCCGGATTTCGCTGGCTCGACCACGCCGCAATGGCAAAGCGCTCGGGCGAATTGTTCAATGAATTGAAAAGTGAAACCCGGCCGGGTGAGTTGGTACGGCGGATGTCCGGCGGGCAGCGCCAAGCGGTGGCGATCGCGCGGACGCGGCTTGCCGATGCCAAGCTGATCCTGATGGACGAGCCGACCGCGGCGATCAGCGTGCGCCAGATTGCCGAGGTCCTGGCGTTGATCCTGCGGTTGCGCGATGCCGGGATCGCCGTGTTGCTGATCAGCCACCGGATGCCCGATGTGTTCGACGTGTGCGACCGGGTGGTGGTGCTGCGGCGCGGCCGGCTGGTGGCGAACAAGGCAATCGCCAGTTCCTCGCCGCAGGAGGTCACCGGCTTGATCACCGGAGCGCTCGAAACGGCATGAGCGATTTCAGCAATGTGCGCCAGGTTTCCTGGCATTCGCGCGGCTTTCTGGCTTCGCAGACCGCCTACGTCACGCTTGCGCTGGCGCTGCTGGTGGCGGCAATTTCGGTGGTCGCGCCGGAGTTTCTGAGTTTCGGCAATCTCAGCAACGTACTGACTGATTTTTCGTATATTGGCATCGTTGCCTTCGGCTCGACGCTGGTCATCATCACCGGCGGGATCGACCTTTCGGTAGGATCATCGATGGGGTTGTCCGCGATCATCGCGGCGATGCTGTTCCGTGCGCTCGGCCCGACGGCGGTTGCGGGGGTGCCGGGCGCGGTGCTGGCGATTTCGGTGGTGGGCGGCCTTGCGGTGGGTGCGACGATCGGGCTGATCAACGGGTTGCTGATCGCTTATACCGGGCTCGCACCGTTCGTCACCACGCTTGGGATGCTGAGCATCGTGAGAGGGCTGTGCTACGCCATCACCAACGGCCAGGGCGTCGATATCACCGGGCCGGAGGCGAACCTGTTCTTTCGCCTGTCGGATGGCACACTGCTCGGCCTGCCGGTGCCGCTGCTGTATCTGCTCGCACTCGGCGTGATGATGGGATTGCTGCTGCACCATACCGCGCGTGGCCGCTATGTGTTCGCGATCGGCGGCAACGAGCGGGCGGCAGCGCTCACCGGCGTGCCGGTGCAGCGGGTCAAAACCGGGGTCTATGTGCTATCGGGCCTTACCGCCGCGCTGTCCGGCATTCTGCTCGGTGGCTGGCTCGGCTCGGTGCCCGCCAACCTGGCGGATGGGTATGAGCTGCGCATCATCGCCGCCTCGGTGATCGGGGGCGCCAATCTGCTCGGCGGCGTCGGCGGCCCGCTCGGTGCGATCGTCGGATCGGCGCTGATCGAGGTGATCCGCAACGGGTTGGTACTGGCGCGGGTGAATACATATTGGCAGCAGACGGTGGTCGGCGCGATCATCATCGCGGCCGTGCTGGTCGATCGGCTGCGTAGCCGACGGCTTGGCCAATAGGGCGGGGGAAACCGCTCCGCTGGCTTATCGAACGATGATAATAATCACGACAACAAAACGGAGGATCGATACGATGACATCCAACAATAAGAGAACGGGGCTGTGGCTGACGGGCGCCGGCACCGCCGCGGTGCTGGGGGCATTGCTGCTTTCGCCGGCGCCGGCAAAGGCCGGCAAGACCTATGATTTCGCGATTGTGCCGAAATCGCTCAACAACCCGTATTTCGACCTGTCGCGCGATGGCTGCATGGCGGAAGCAAAGAAGCTCGGCGATGTGAAATGCACCTATACCGGCCCGGTGACGCAGGACGCCGCGGCCGAGGTGCAGACGGTGCAGGATCTGATCACGCGCGGCATCGACGGTATCGCGATCTCGGTCGCCGATCCTGGCTCGATCGCGCATGTCATCGCGCGGGCGCGGGCCGCCGGCATTCCGGTGATCACGTTCGACGCCGACGCGCCGGACACCAAGCGGCAGGTCTATGTCGGCACCGACAATCTGCAACTCGGCAAGGATCTGGGCCAGCAACTGGTCAAGGCGCACCCGACGCCTGGTACCTATGCGGTAATTTCTGGGGGGCCAGCGGCGGAGAATCTGGCGCAGCGGGTCGATGGCGTGCGCGACGTCTTGAAGGCCGCGGGCTGGAAAGAAGTCGGCGGGTCACCAACGTTCTGCAACGACGACAGCGCGCTCGGCATGCAGCAGATGACCGACCTGACCACCGCCAATCCCAATCTGTCGGCGATCGTCGCGGTGGGTGGCTGGCCGCTGTTTACCGAGAACGCCTATGACGATTTCTATAACAAGCACAAAGCGGCGATCGATAGTGGCAAGCTGACGATCGTTTCCGCTGATACGCTGCCGGCCGAGCTCAGCGAGCTCAAGAAGGGCGAGGTCGCGGCGCTGGTGGGCCAGCAGCCCTATGCGATGGGGGCGAAGGCGATGGAGATTCTGCGCGCCCTGAAACAGGGCAAATCGGAAAAGACGATCCAGTATGTCGGGCTCGATGTCGTGACGAAGGACAATGTCGCCCAGTTCATGAAGTAGGGCGCGTGGGCTGCTGACAATGCCCCCTGCGGCTCGGATTTGCCAGGGCCTGGCTAGGATTTCGATCCGCGGGGGAGTTTCAGCCATTTTCTGCCGCTGCATCGCGGCTGTACGTTCTTGATGTAGCCTGGCAGAGTGGGTGCCATGGGAACTGGATCAATGCAGTGACCACGGAGATGGTGTGGTAGCCGGCGATCGGCTTGGCATGGTATCCGGTCGGGCCGCAGCGTCATGACGAAGGGCGCCTTTGGCGGTGTCAGTTTCCCTTCTAAAGGGCTCTGCCTCAATTCGTGTGATGTGGGTTGACACTGAGAGGGATCATTTGCGGGTGGAGCAAATCGACGCCCGCACGGCCGTGCATCGCCCGTTTCAGCGTCTTCAGGCGGTTGATCTGACCTTCAGTTTGACCGTTGCTCCAGGTTTCGGTTATTGCATTGCCAACCGCCGCCAAATCTTGGCGCAGCGTATGGACGAAGCGGCGAATACCATAAAGTGTTGAGAGGTCGGCGTCATGCAGCCCGCAGCCGGCCCAGATGAGATGGGCTGCCGGCGTAGCCAAGGTCTCTGATCTCCAGCAGCGAGGGCCGCCCGGACGTGCAGCCCTCGGCCCAGCGTCGAGCAAGATGGTCGTGAAAACTGCTTGGTGTGTTTGGCTTCGGCGCCATCACGTTGCGCTCTGGCATCGCATCGAGTCGCACCCATGCCTTATTCCCGAATGCCCTCTGAGCGGAGGCGCTCAAGGTTCCATGCGCACAGCGCATGCACCAAGCTCTGCCACATGGGGCACCTGCTGATGGAGAACCGCAACGACCTCGTCGTTGCGGTCTGTGCGACGCAGGCGAGCGGCACGGCCGAGCGCGCGGCTGCGGCGGCGATGATGCGCGAGCGCGACGCGTACCGGGGTGCTGCCCTCGGCGCCGACAAGGCCTATGACACTGCCGACTTCGTCGCCGAGATGCGACGACAGGGCGTCACGCCGCATGTCGCCCATAACAACAAACGCCGCTGGTCGGTTGGATGTTCACCCTCAAACCGGCGGCCTACAACCTTGTCCGAATGCCCGTGCTCCGGGCGAACCCGATATGAGAGGGTGTCAGGCCGGGAATCTGCCCGATATCAGGATTCGGCAGCAAATTCCGACGACGAGAGCGATAAAATAGTGGAATTCGGCCACTCGATCGCCCACCCATGCTGGTGGGACGGTTGCTGGAACAGCGAAGTCCGCCGTTTTTCTGCAGCCTGTTAAAGGGAAACAGACAGGAATCATAGATCGAGTCGCGCCGCAAGCCCTGTGTATGGACACAATCGGAACGTAAGGAATTCACTCTACGCGCGGCTTTCCATACTCTTCATATTATTCTGAAGTGAAAACTTCGGGTTAGACGACTATCGCCGGCGCCAGGATCAGCACCGGGCTACAGGACGCCGCCCGACCGAGGCCCAGGCTGCAACCGCGCTGCAGGCGCGGGAGCGCAGCCGCAGTCAGGATAGTGGCTTGAGCATGTAGGTGTGGGGCGGTTATACGGAAATTTACTGGGCGGTAGCAGAAGAATCTTGTCGCCACAGAAGACCATACAACACATCCGCCTGCAACGGCGGATCGAAGATGTGGCCTTGGACGAACGAACATCCCTGACTGATGACGTAATCAAGCTGGATATCGGTTTCGACACCCTCTGCTGTCACAGGAAGATTTAAGGCTGCGGCCATCCCCATGATAGCCTCGAATACCGGCTGGCGGTCTTCGCGATCTCGAACTGCGGATATGAATTGCTTGTCTATTTTGAGAAAATCGAAACGGAACGTATTCAGATACGACAGGGACGAATACCCCACCCCGAAATCATCCAGAGCGAGACTGACACCCAGACTTCTGAGGTTCTGAAGTACCCTTATGTTCGCTTCATGATTAGCAATGAGAACTGACTCGGTCACTTCGAGTTTGAGCCGCCTGGCGGGTAGACCTGACGCTCGCAAGGCTTCCTGAACCACGGCCGGAAAATCTCCGGGTTCCAGCTGTCGCGGCGAAACATTTACTGAAATCATCACCGAATCTGGCCATTCGAGAGCCGTCATACAGGCCTGGTGCAGGACCCAGGCACCGAGTTCCCGAATGAAGCCGCTCTCTTCGGCGATCGGAATGAACTGGGTCGGTGATACGAGACCACGGCTCGGATGATGCCAGCGAAGGAGGGCTTCGACGCCTTTGATCTGCCGATCCGAAACTTGGACAATGGGCTGGAACATCAG
>NZ_NCJX01000131.1:0-14892 GCF_002282635.1 Acidiphilium sp. 34-64-41
TCGATATGGCGCGGATTCTGGAAGGGGTCACGCGTAATGCAGGTAAACACGCCGGTGGTGTCGTCATCGCACCAACCAAGATCACGGATTTCTCACCGTTGTATTGCGATGAAGAGGCCCCCCGCCTTCCTTCCTCCAAGAGCCCCACCCACCGGCGATCAGTCCAACTCTCCTGCCCGAGGGTTCAGGGAACGACGGTAGGGTCGCGGCTGATGCGGACGCGTTCGACGCGGCGGCCGTTCATGGCGAGGACTTCGAATCGCCAGCCGCCGTAGGCGATGGCGTCGCCTTGGCGGGGCACGCGTTTCAGCAGGGCGAGCAGGAAGCCGCCGAGTGTGTGGTAGGAGCCGTGGGCCGGCAGGTCGCCGAGTTTGAGGCGGTGTGCCACTTCATCGACGGGTTCCAGCCCGTCGAGGTCGAAGCGGTCGGGCACGTCTTCGCCGGTTTCGGTGAGGGAGGGTTCTTCGACGTCGCCGACGATGGCTTCGAGCAGGTCGCCGACGGTAACCATGCCTTCGAAGCTGCCGTATTCATCGAGCACGAAGGCGACGCCGAGCGGGTCGGATTTCAGGCGCTCGAGCGCGTCGAGTGCCGAGATGGCATCGGGCACGGCGAGGGGTTGGCGGAGCGAGGTGGCGATCGAGATGTCTTTGCCGTCGAGCATCCGGTCGAGAATATCCTTGGCTTGGACGATGCCGACGACGTTGTCGATGCTCCGGTCGCACACCACGAAGCGGGAGTGGGGGGCCGATTTGAGGGCGGTGATGACCTGGCCGCGCGGGGCGGTGCGGTCGAGCCAGGCGATGTCCTGGCGAGGTGTCATGATGGCGCGGACCGGCTTGTCGGCGAGGCGCATGACGCGTTCCATCATGTCGCGCTCTTCGGACTCCAGCATGCCGGATTCAGTGCCTTCGGCGAGGATGGCTTTGAGTTCCTCTTCACTGACGGCCCGGCGATGCGGGTCGACCGGGCCGAACGCCCGCAGCACGACATGGGTGGTACCGCGCAGCACCAGCACCAGCGGGGCGGCTGCGCGGGCGAACAGGTCGAGCGGCAGGGCGACGAGGCAGGCAATGCGTTCGGCGTTGCGCAGGGCGAGTTGTTTGGGCACCAGTTCGCCGAACACCAGGGTCAGGAACGTCACGGTCACGACGGTGATGATCAGTGACAGTGTGCTTGCGATCGGTGCGATGGTCGTGATGTGCTTGAGTTCCGGCGTCAGGGCCTGGGCGAGTTGCGCGCCGCCGACCACGCCGGTCAGGACGCTGATGGCGGTGATGCCGATCTGCACGGTGGGCAGGAACCGGTCCGGCTTGTCGGCCAGCGTGCGTGCACGAGCGGCGCCGGAAATTTGTTTTTGCGCCATCAGCGCGAGCGCGGCCCGGCGGGACGACACCAGCGCCATTTCGGCCAGGGAAAACCCGGCGTTCAGCAGGATCAGAAAAAATAAAAGACCAATTTCAGCAATGATTTGCATGAATACCTTGAGATGAAACGATAAGTCGTACATAGCATAGACGATCTAAGCCACGGCATAACACAAGGCCATTCTAGCACGGCAGACGCGCCGAAACCGTTATAAATGCCAAGGTTTCGCCACAATCCGGCCCGTGCGATGCCGCACTGCACACGCATCTGGTGTCCAACGCAGGATGGTTCTGCGCCCAACCGGATGATGGTTCATGACGCATCAATCACAGCTTCGCCCTCTCGCTCCTCAGGTCAGCCGGCCGCGTGCCCGCTCGGGCTGGCGCAATCCTGCTTCGTGGCTGGCAGCTTTTGCCACCGCCGGAGCGACCTTCGGCATCTGGGCTGCGCTGAACCGGCCGGTGACCAATCTGCCGGGCTACAGCGGTGAGATCGGGGGTTTTGCGTTCTCGCCGTTCCATGCCGGCGAGAGCCCGCAGAGCAATGTCTACCCCAGCGTCAAGCAGATCAACGCCGACCTCGCGCTGGTGGCGACCAAGACCCATAATATCCGCACCTATACTGTGCAGAACGATCTGGGTGACATTCCGGCACTGGCCGCGAAATATCACCTGAATGTCACGCTCGGCGCGTGGCTCGACCAGCACCCCAAGGCCAACGAGGCCGAGTTGCAGAAGGTGGTGAAAATCGCCAACGCGAATGCCGACGTTAAATCCGTCATGGTCGGCAACGAGGTGATCCTTCGCCGCAATCTCACCGTCGCCGAACTCGCCGCCGACATCGATTACGTCAAATCCCGCGTCCATGTACCTGTTTCGACCGCCGAGCCGTGGCACACCTGGCTGCATCATCCCGAACTCGCCAAATCGGTCGATTTCATCACCGTGCATCTGCTGCCCTATTGGGAAGGCGTGCCGGAGAAAACCGCCGTGCAATATGCCTTGCACCGTCTGCATCAGGTTCAACGCGCCTTCCCGGGCAAGCGCGTCGTGATCGGTGAGATCGGCTGGCCGTCCGATGGCATCGACATCGGCGGTGCGCGCGCCTCACGCGTCTATCAGGCGGCGTTCCTGCGCGACTTTTTCAACATCGCCCAGAAGGAGCATCTGAATTATTTCGTGATGGAAGCGTTCGACCAGCCCTGGAAGACCAGCTTCGAAGGCCGTGCCGCCGGGTATTGGGGCATGTGGTCGCAGTCGCGTCAGCCGAAATGGTCGCTGACCGGCCCGGTCCTGCAGAACCGCGCATGGCTGCCCTGGGCGGCCGGTGCATCGCTGCTGGGTCTGCTGATCACCATCGGCCTGCTCTCGCGCCGGCCGGATATGCGGGTTGCCGGCAAGCTAACCTTTGCCGTGCTGGTGCAGGGCTTCGGCACCGCGCTCGCCATGCTGCTGATGACGATGGGCGAGACCTATCTGTCCTGGTCGGCCGCCGCGGTGTGGTCCACCCTCGCGCTGGGTCAGGCGCTGCTGCTGTTCCTGCTGATCGCCGATAGTTTCGACTTGACCGAAACCTTGTTCGGCCGGGTGCGGAAACGCCATTTCGAGCCGGTGCCGGCACCGCATGGCATGAAACTTCCGAAAGTCTCGCTGCATCTGCCGATCTGCAACGAACCGGCCGACATGGTGAAGCAGACGCTGAACGCGCTCGCCGCCCTCGACTACGAGAATTACGAAGTCCTGGTGATCGACAACAACACCAAGGACAGCGCGGTGTGGGAGCCGGTGGCGGCGCATTGTGCGCGGCTGGGTGCGAAATTCCGCTTCTTCACCCTCGGCCAATACCCCGGCTTCAAGGCGGGCGCGCTCAACTTCGCCCTGCGTGAAACCGCGCCCGATGCCGAGATCATCGGTGTGCTCGACAGCGACTACATCGTCGATCCCGACTGGCTGCGCTGCATGGTGCCGGCCTTCGCCGACCCCGTGGTGGGTTTCACCCAGTCGCCGCAGGATTATCGCGACAACGACGGCTCGATCTTCAAGCGCATGATGTTCTGGGAATACGCCGGCTTCTTCCAGATCGGCATGGTCAACCGCAACGAGCGCAACGCGATCATCCAGCACGGCACCATGACGCTGGTCCGCAAGGACGCACTGCTCAAGCCCGCGCGCGATCCAGCGGGCGGCTGGGCCGAATGGTGCATCACCGAAGACAGCGAGCTTGGCATGCGCCTGTTCCGCGATGGGTATGAGGCGGTCTATTCCAAGCGCAGCTTCGGCCGCGGTGTGATGCCGGATGATTTCAACGCCTTCCGCAAGCAGCGCTATCGCTGGGCCTATGGCGCCATGCGCATCACCCGCAAGCATTGGAAAGCCCTGCTCTCGCCGTTCGACCGCACGCTCACGCTCGGCCAGCGCTGGCATTTCGTGACCGGCTGGCTGCCCTGGATGGGCGATGCGCTGGGCCTTGCCTTCCTGTTCCTCGGCCTCGCCTGGTCGGCCGGGCTGATCCTCGACCCCGTGCGCTTCGAATTCCCGATCATCCTGTTCATGCTGCCCTCGGTCGGCCTGTTCGTCTTCAAGATCGTGCAGATCCTCGCCCTTTACTCGGCGCGGGTGAACTGCGGCCTGCGCGACCGGATCGGCGCCGCCGTCGCGGGCCTCGCCCTGTCACACACGATCGGTAAAGCCGTCTGGAAGGGCCTGTTCACCAACAAACTGCCGTTCCTGCGGACGCCGAAAATGAAGGACGCCCCGGCCCTGGTGCAGGGACTCGTGATGGCGCGGGAAGAACTCGTGCTGCTGGCCCTCACCTGGGGCGCGCTGCTCGGCGTTGGCATCGGGCATCACTGGGCGACGCCGGAAAGCAAATTGTGGTGCGTCGTGCTGTTCACCCAGTCGCTGCCCTACCTCGCGTCGGTCGGCGTCTCGATCGTGGCGGCGCTGCCGGCCAAAGTGGTCAAGGCCTTGCCGGCCCCGGCGCCCGCGCTGCTCCCCGTGTCACGCATGCCGATCTCGGCCCGCACCGCGGCGGGCGATTGATCGAAGGCCAGGGGGCTCGGCCCCCTGGCCTTGTTGCGTTCCCCACCATCATCGGCTAATGCTCGCAGCGGGTCACGTCCCCCCACCGGGACGCTTTTCTTCTGCAAGGGAGACCGATGATGGATATGTCCGTGCCGGCAAAGCCTGCCGTGCGTCCTGCCAATCCCAATTTTTCGTCTGGCCCGTGTGCCAAACGCCCTGGTTATGCGCTGGAGGCGCTGAGCGGTGCGCTGCTCGGCCGCAGCCACCGGGCGAAGGAGCCCAAGGCGAAGCTCGCCGAGATCATCACACGGTCGCGCGCCGTTCTGGGCCTGCCCGCCGATTGGCGCCTGGGCATCGTACCCGCTTCGGATACCGGGGCGGTCGAGATGGCGCTGTGGTCGATGCTGGGTGCCCGCCCGGTCGATGTGCTGGCGTTCGAGAGTTTTTCCGAAGCCTGGGCCACCGATGTCGTCAAGCAGTTGAAACTGGCCGATGCGCGGGTGCTGACGGCACCCTATGGCCAGCTACCCGATCTGGCCGCGGTCGATTTCAGCCATGACATCGTGCTCGCCTGGAACGGCACCACCTCCGGCGCCCGCATCCCCAACGGCGACTGGATCGCCGATGACCGCACCGGCCTGGTGATCGCGGATGCCACCTCGGCCGCGTTCGCGATGGATTTGCCGTTCGCGAAACTCGATGTGGTGACCTGGTCGTGGCAGAAGGTGCTGGGCGGCGAGGCGGCGCACGGCATGCTCGCGCTGAGCCCCCGCGCTGTCGAGCGCCTGACCACCTACAAGCCCGCATGGCCGCTGCCGAAAATCTTCCGCATGACCTCCGGCGGCAAACTGACCGAGGGCTTGTTCGTCGGCGAAACCATCAACACGCCCTCGATGCTGGCGGCCGAGGATGCGCTCGATGGGCTGCGCTGGGCCGAGGGCATCGGCGGTCTGCCGGCCCTGATCGCGCGCAGCGAGGCCAATCTCGCGGCGGTCGCGGCGTGGGTGGCGGCGAGCGACCGGGTTGCGTTTCTCGCGACCGATCCGGCAATCCGCTCCTGCACTTCGATCTGCCTGACCATCGCGGCACCCTGGTTCGCCGCCCTCGCTGCGGAGGATCAGGCCAAGGCGGCGAAACGGATTGCCGCCCTGCTGGAAGCCGAAGGCGTGGCCTACGATATCGCCGCCTATCGCGATGCACCGCCCGGCCTGCGCATCTGGGGCGGCGCGACGGTCGATACCGCCAATATCGAGGCGCTGCTGCCCTGGATCGACTGGGCGATCGATCAGGTGGCGGCCGAGGCGGGCGCGCGATGAAACGCCGGTTCGCGACGGTCGATGTCTTCACCGATCGGGTGTTCGGCGGCAATCCGCTGGCGATCGTGCTCGATGCCGAAGGGCTGAGCTCGGCGACGATGCAGGCGATTGCCAAAGAGTTCAATTATTCCGAAACCACCTTCGTCCTGCCGCCGGCCGATCCGGCAAACACGGCCAACGTGCGGATTTTCAACCCTGTGATGGAAATGCCCTTCGCCGGGCACCCGAATGTCGGCACCGGATTCTGGCTCGCCCGCCAGGGCGAGGCGTTCGGCCGGCCGCTGGGCGATCGCCTGGTGTTCGAGGAACTGGCAGGCCTGGTGCCGATCACCGCGATCCACCACGATGGCAATGTGGTCGGCGCCGATGTCACCGCGCCGAAGCGCCTGATGCGCGGTGAGACCATCCCGGTCGACGCCATCGCTGCCTGCCTTGGGCTCGACCATGGCGACATCGTCACCGCCTTCCCGCCCCTCGCGCGCGGCCTGCATGTGTACGTCTGGGACCCGGACGCCGCGACCACCGGCCTCGACATCCATTGCCGGATGTTCGCGCCGCTCGATGGCATTGCCGAAGACCCGGCCACCGGCAGCGCCAACGCAGCACTCGCCGCATTGATCGCGTCGACCCGTCCGCCCGGCGATCTGGTGCTGCGCATCGCCCAGGGCGATGCGATGGGCCGGCCCAGCCGCCTGCGCGCCACCGTGGACCCCGCCGGCACCGTCACCATCGGCGGTACCTGCGTCGTCATCGCCGAAGGCCATCTCTCGATCGATTGAGACTCTCCCTTTCCCCCCAAGGATTTCCCATGCCCAAAGTTCTGATCAGCGACAAATTGTCGCCCGCCGCCATCGACATCTTCAAGCAGCGCGGCGTCGATGTCGTCGTCAAACCCGGCCTCACACCCGCCGAACTGCGCGCGATCATCGGTGAGTTCGATGGTCTGGCGATCCGCTCCGCCACCAAGGTGACACGCGAATTGCTCGATGCCGCCACCAACCTGAAAGTCATCGGCCGCGCCGGCATCGGCATCGATAACGTCGATGTCAAATCCGCCACCGCCCGCGGCGTCGTCGTCATGAACACGCCCTACGGCAACGCCATCACCACCGCCGAACACGCGATCGGCCTGATGTTCGCGCTCGCCCGGCAACTGCCCGAAGCCTCCGCCTCGACCAAGGCCGGCAAATGGGAGAAAAACCGCTTCATGGGCGTCGAACTCACCAACAAGACGCTCGGCCTGATCGGCGCCGGCAATATCGGCTCGATCGTCGCGGACCGCGCGGTCGGGTTGAAAATGCGCGTCGTCGCCTACGATCCCTACCTCACCGAAGCCCGCGCCACCGTGCTCGGCATCGAGAAGGTCGATCTCGACACCCTGCTCGCCCGCGCCGATTTCATCACGCTGCACACCCCGCTCACCGAACAGACCCGCAACATTCTCTCCCGTGAAAACCTCGCCAAAACCAAAAAAGGCGTGCGGATCGTCAACTGCGCCCGCGGCGGTTTGATCGACGAGGTCGCACTCTACGACGCCCTGCAATCCGGCCAGGTCGCCGGCGCCGCCCTCGATGTGTTCGAGGTCGAACCCGCGACCGATAGCCCCCTGTTCACGCTCGACAACGTGGTCTGCACCCCGCATCTTGGTGCTGCCACCACCGAAGCACAGGAAAACGTTGCCCTCCAGGTCGCCGAACAGATCAGCGACTTCCTGCTCACCGGCGCCATCACCAACGCCGTCAACATGGCATCGGTCTCCGCCGAAGACGCGCCCAGGCTGAAACCCTATATGCAGCTGTGCCAGTTGCTCGGCAGCTTCGCCGGGCAACTCACCGAAGCGCGCCACGGCGTCATCACCAAGGTCGGCATCGAATACGAAGGCGCCGCCGCCCACCTCAACCACCGCCCGCTCTCCGCCGCCCTGTTCGCCGGCCTGCTCGCGCCGATGATGGAAGGCGTCAACATGGTCAACGCCCCCGTCTTCGCGCGCGATCACGGCATCGACATGTCCGAAACCGTCCACGACCGTGACAGTGAATACCAAACCCTCGTGCGCATCTCCGTCACCACCGGCGAGCAGACCCGCACCGTCTCCGGCACGCTGTTCGGCGGGGCCAAACCCCGCCTCGTCGAAGTCAAAGGCATCAAGGTCGAAGCCGATTTCGGCCGCCACATGCTCTACGTCACCAACCAGGACAAACCCGGCTTCATCGCCAAATGCAGCGCCATCCTCGCCGATCAAGGCATCAATATCGCCACCTTCCACCTCGGCCGCGCCACCCAGGGCGGCGACGCCGTCTGCCTGATCTCGATCGACGAAACCCTGCCCGACCCCGCCCTCACCGCCATCCGCCACCTGCCCCAAGTCATGCAAGCGACACAGTTGGCGTTCTGAAATCGGGGGTGGGACTTGGGTTAAGAAGGCCAGGGGGCTCTGCCCCCTGGACCCCCGTTAAAGGCGGAGCCTTTAAAATCCATTAGTTTTAGGCAAGGGGAGGGCGACCCAGGCCAGATCAGCTGAAAGTCCGAGGCAGCGCCCTCCCCTTCTTTTTGACCCAAGTCCCACCCCCCGATATCACGACGCCACTTCGTCGGTCACGACTGTGAAGCCGGTCAGGGTGCATTGGCCGAAGGTGGTGGTGATGGCGACGTCGGTGGCGTCGCGGCCGCGGGCCATCAGGATGCGGCCGATGCGGGGCTGGTTATGGCGGGCGTCGCAGGTGTACCAGCGACCGCCGAGGTAGACGTCGAACCAGCCGCTGAAGTCCATCGGGTCGGGTGAGAGTGGTACGCCGATATCGCCGAGGTAGCCGGTGCAGTAGCGAGCGGGGATGTTCATGCAGCGGCAGAATGTGATGGCGAGGTGAGCGAAGTCGCGGCAGACGCCGCGTTGTTCCATGAACGCATCCCAGGCGGTTTTGGTCGGGCGCGCGCTCTGGTAGTCGAAAGTGATGCGGTTGTGGACGTATTCGCAGATCGCCTGCACGCGCGACCAGCCGGGTTCGATGTGCCCGAACAGTGATATCGCGGTATCCGAGAGCCGGTCGGTTTCGCAGTAGCGGCTGCCCAGCAGGAACACCAGGATATCGGTCGGCAGGTGTTCGACGGCGATTTGCGGCGCGCCGTGGGGCTGCACATCGGGGTCGCCGTAGTCGCGGATCAGGAAGTCGCTGCGCATGGTCTGGCGGCCCGGCATGGCGACGATCCGGCTGCAGCAATTGCCGAATCCGTCGATGTAGTGGGTGACGGGTACGGGCGGGTCGAGCATCAGGCGGCTTTCGGTCAGCAGGTCCGGCTCGCGCGAGGGGTGCAGGTTCAGCATCAGCAGCATCGGGATCGGGGTGGGGCAGTCGAACGAGATTTCAAAGCCTGCGCGAATTTTCATGATGGAGTTGGTCCTTGCGAAATGGGGTCAACGAGGCTGCGGGCTCGGATCGGAGGGCGGCAGGTCGGTTCTGGTGACGGTCACGGCGACGTTCATGGCGAGGTGATCGGACGGGGCGCCGACCCAGGTGCCGGAGAGCGGCACCGCCTGTGCGGGCTCGCGGACGACGGCAACGCGGATCAGATCGCGATTGCCGACGATGCCGTTGGTCGGATCGAATTCAACCCAGCCGGCGCCGGGCAGGAACACCTGGAGCCAGGCGTGGGTGGCGCCACCGCCGATGTTGGAGCGATTGCCGCGGGCGGGCACGTGCAGGTAGCCCGATACGAAGCGGGCAGCGAGGCCGAGCGCGCGCACCGCTTCCATCATCAGCAGGGCGAAGTCGCGGCAGCTGCCGCTGCCGAGTTTCAGCGTGGTGGTCGGTTCCTGCAGGCCTTTTTCCTCGCGCGCAACGTAGGTGAACCCTTGCCAGATCGCCTGGTTGATGCCGCGCAGCAGCGCGCTGGTGCTGGTCGGCCCGTTCGGTGAGAGGAAGCGACGCGCCCAGCGATCGACCTCGTGATGCGGGTCGCGGTTATGCCGCTCGATCAGGCGCATCAGGTCCGGCATTTCATCGCCGCCGTAGGTGAAGGGGTAGGTGAGCGCGTAGTCTTCGAGGGTCAGGTCCGGCAGCGTGCCGTCTTCGGCGTGGCTCGGGTTGTGTTGCAGCGTCACGGAGCTGTCGAAGCATAATTCGGTGGTGCGGGCCCCGAAGCTTGCATAACCCACGTGATTGCCGAACACATCGAGCATCCAGCGCTGGCGGATCGGCGCGGGGTTGATGATGAGGTTGGCATTCAGAACGCGCTGATCATGGCCCTCGCGCGGGCGAAACATCATGCGGTGTTCGCCCAGCGCGACCGGCTGGCGGTAGCGATAAGTGGTGATGTGGCGAACTTCGAGAACGGGCAAGATCAGGCGCGACCGTACCGTGCGCCGTCGCGTCGCACGATCTTGGCACATGATGCGCCGGTTCCCCTGATGATGGGTCGGGTAAGGGTCGTCTGCATGGGGTCCTGCCGGTTACGCCAGCACGGTATATGTGGCGCCCCGGTGCGGGTTTCCACCGGAATCGGCGGTAAAATTCGGCTATCGGCAGGGCGGACGCAATGATACTCTCATCAAACGAATCGTCTGGACGAGTTGAATGATCCGCTACCGGCTGACCCATCGCACCACCTACACGTACCAGACACCGGCGATCCGCGCGCGGCATTTTCTGCACCTGCTGCCGCGGGTGCGACCGGGCCAGGTGCTGGCAGCGGCCACGCTGGCAATCGAGCCGGCACCGTCGAGCCGGTGGGACGAGGTCGATTATTTCGGCAACCATATCACCTCGGTCGAGCTCGATCTGCCGCATGATGAATTCATCGCCACGCTGGAGGCCGACATAGATGTGACACCACCGCAGCCGATCGCTCATGCCGGCATCACGTGGGAGGCGGTGGCGGCGGCGGCGGCGAGCGCGGCCGGAATCGCCGAATTCCGGCTGCCGACCAAACTGACCGGCACGGATGATGCGGTGCTGGCCTATGCCCAGAGCCACTTCAGCCCCGGCGCCGACATGATGGAGGCGACCACGGCGATGATGCGCGATCTCTACGCGCGTTTCCGCTATCGCCCCGGCTCGACCACGACAACGACCACCGGCCCGGCCGCGTTGGCGCGGCGTGAGGGGGTCTGCCAGGATTACAGCCACGCGATGCTGGCCAGCCTGCGCGCGCTGAAGCTGCCGGCGCGCTACATATCGGGCTATCTGCGCAGCCAGATCGTGGGCGGCGAGACTGCCTATTCCGGAGCCGAGCAGACCCACGCCTGGGTTTCGGTCTGGCTCGGCTGGCGGCACGGCTGGGTGGATTTCGACCCGACCAACGATCTGATCGTGTCCAACGAGCACGTAACCCTCGCCTGGGGCCGCGACTTCACCGATGTCAGCCCGACCTGCGGGATCATTCTCGGCGGGCGGCGGCATACGCTGAAGGTGAGCGTCGTGTTGGCACCGGCAGAGCCTTAGCGTGAAACATAGGAGAGCACTTCTTTTTTGTAAAAAAGAAGCAAAAAACTTTCTGACTCTGGGGTACGGGCGGTTTCGAGGGCACGGGCCCAAATTAACAAAGTTTTTTTTGCTTCTTTTTTGTTCACCAAAAAGAAGACCTTCCTTTCCCTTGCTCATCTCGGCCCCATCGGCACCAGCTCTCGGATTGTCAGGCGTACCGCAATGCGCCATGCGATAAATCAGGAACTCCCGATCCCCTTGCGTTGCGAAGGACCCTTATGTCGATCCATGTCGCGCTGACCCACCGCACCAGCTACCAGTACGATCGGCCGATCCGCCTCGGGCCGCAGACCATCCGGCTGCGCCCGGCGCCCTACACGCGCACGCCCATCCTGGCCTACACGCTCAAGGTCGAGCCGAAGCCGCATTTCCTGAACTGGCTGCAGGACCCGCAAGGCAATTTCCTCGCGCGCGTGGTGTTCCCCGACCCCGTGACCTCGTTCGTCGTCACGGTCGATCTGATTGCGGATATGGCGACGATCAACCCGTTCGATTTCTTCCTCGAGCCCGAGGCGGAAACCTGGCCGTTCACCTACGACCCGGTGCTGGAGCAGGAATTGGCCCCGTTCCGCCGCACCGAGGCACCGGGACCGCTGCTGTCGGCGCTGATCGAACAGGGACGCGCGATCGAGGCGACCACGGTCAACAAGCTGGTCGCCCTCAACGCTTTGGTGCAGTCGCGCGTCGCCTATGTGGTGCGGATGGAGCCGGGCGTCTGGGCGCCGGACCACACGCTGGGCGAGGGCAGGGGGTCCTGCCGCGATTCCGCCTGGCTGCTGGTGCATCTGCTGCGACATCTGGGCTTCGCCGCCCGGTTCTGTTCAGGCTACCTGATCCAGCTGGTCGCCGATGTGAAGCCGGTCGAAGGCCCGGCCGGCCCGACCCAGGATTTCACCGATCTGCACGCCTGGGCCGAGGTCTATCTCCCCGGCGCCGGCTGGATCGGGCTCGATGCCACCTCCGGCCTGCTGACCGGCGAGGGTCATATTCCGCTGGCGGCAAGCCCGGACCCGATTTCGGCGGCACCGATTTCCGGCGGGGTCGAGCCCAGCGGCGTCGATGACCAAACCCTATAGCGAGGCGGTGTGGCAGGATATTCTCGCAACCGGCGCGCGGGTCGATGCCGCGCTGCTGGTCGGCGACGTGCGGCTGACCATGGGCGGCGAGCCGACCTTTGTTTCGGCCACCGATATCGATGCGCCGGAATGGAATATCGACGCGCTCGGCCCGACCAAGCGCACCATGGCCGGCCGGCTGCTCCGCCGGCTGGCACCGGCCTGGGCACCGGGCGCCGCGCTGCAATACACCCAGGGCAAATTATACCCCGGCGAGCAATTGCCGCGCTGGGCGCTGCACGCCTATTGGCGGGCCGATGGCGAGCCGGTCTGGCAGGATCAGGCGTGGCTCGCGAGCGATGACGACACCGACACCGCAACCACCGACGATGCCGCACGGTTCTGCGCCGCCCTGGCCGAGACACTGCACATCGACCCCGCCCTGGTGATGCCGGCCTACGAGGATGTGCACTACTATCTCTGGCGCGAATCCCGCCTGCCGGCCAACGTCCGCGCCGAGGCGAGCAAGATTACCGACCCGATCGAGCGCGCCCGCCTCGCCCGCCTGTTCGCCGGCGACCTCGGCCAATCCGCCGGCAGCGTGCTGCCGCTGCGCCGGGTGGCCGATGACGCGGGGCGCCAATGGCAATCGGCGCGCTGGAATTTTCGCGGCGGCGATCTGGTGCTGGTGCCCGGCGATTCACCGATCGGGCTGCGCCTGCCGCTCGACAGCCTGCCCTGGGAAGACCCCGCCGCCACCGAAATCGACTCCCCGCCCGATCCGTTCGCCCCGCACGAAGCATTGCCGAGTGCCGCCGCCCTGCGCGAGTTCGTCCCACCCAACGGCCGCGTCGCCGCCCAACGCGCCGGTACTTCGGGCGCAAAATTGCTGGGCGAAGCGCCCGGCATCGTCCGCACCGCCTTGGCGGTCGAGGCGCGCGGCGGCATGCTGCATGTGTTTCTGCCACCGCTCTACGAGGTCGAGGATTTCCTCACCCTGGTCGCGGCGATCGAACGCGTCGCCGCCATGCAAAGCCGCAAGATTTTCCTGGAAGGCTACCAGCCGCCCGACGATCCGCGCCTGCTGAGCTTTTCCGTCACCCCCGACCCCGGTGTGATCGAGGTCAATCTGCCGCCCGCCGCCACCTGGGCCGAGCACGTCGGCCGCACCCTGCAACTCTACCAACTCGCGCGCGAAACCGGCCTCGCCGCCGAGAAATTCATGCTCGATGGCCGCCACGTCGGCACCGGCGGCGGCAATCACGTCGTGATGGGCGCGGCCGAAGCGACCGACAGCCCCTTCCTCCGCCGCCCCGATCTGCTGAAATCCCTGCTCGGATTCTGGCACAATCACCCAAGCCTGTCGTATTTGTTCTCCGGCCTGTTCATCGGCCCCTCCAGCCAGCACCCCCGCATCGACGAGGCGCGGGAGGATACGCTGCTCGAACTCGAAACCGCCTTCCGCCAGATCAAGCCCGGCGCCGAAACCCCGCCCTGGATCA
Organism: Acidiphilium sp. 34-64-41; assembly: GCF_002282635.1. NCBI lineage: Bacteria > Pseudomonadati > Pseudomonadota > Alphaproteobacteria > Acetobacterales > Acidocellaceae > Acidiphilium > Acidiphilium sp. 34-64-41. The sequence continues at coordinate 13,745 of NZ_NCJX01000131.1, forward strand.
TCGACCGGCTGCTCCGCAACATCCTGACCGACATGACCGGCAACGGCCATCGCACCGAATTCTGCATCGACAAGCTCTACGCCCCCGGTTCCGCCTCCGGCCGGCGCGGCCTGGTCGAATTCCGCGCCTTCGAAATGCCGCCGGATGCGCGCATGTCGGTCGCACAGGCCCTGCTGATGCGCGCCTGCGTCGCCGCCTTCTGGCAGACCCCCTACGAGCGCCGGCTGATCCGCTGGGGCGCAAGGCTGAACGATCAGTTCATGCTCCCGCACTACGTGGCCGCTGATCTGCGCGACGCGATCGAGGAGCTGGCCGCCCGCGGCTTCCCGATCGACCCGGCCTGGTTCGTGCCACATCAGGAGTTCCGCTTCCCGAAATTCGGCGCCGTCACCGTCGCCGGCATGCAACTCGAACTACGCCACGCGCTGGAACCCTGGCACGTGCTGGGCGAGGAACAAACCATCGGCGGCACCGCCCGCTACGTCGATAGCGCGGTGGAACGCGTGCAGATCGCGGTCTCCGGCTGGGTCGATGAACGCTTCGCCCTGACCTGCAACGGCATCACCGTGCCGCTCACGCCCACCGGCGCGGCCGGCGGCTTCATCGCCGGCGTCCGCTTCAAGGCATGGTCGCCGCCCTCCTCGCTGCACCCGCTGATCCCGCCGCAAACGCCGCTGGTGTTCGACGTGATCGACCGCTGGTCCGCCCGCGCGCTCGGCGGCATGACCCACCACACCATCCACCCCGGCGGCCGCGGCTACGAGACGTTTCCGGTCAACGCGAACGAAGCGGAAGCCCGTCGCCGCTCCCGCTTCTTCGCCTTCGGCCACACACCAGGACCGGTCGACCCCGCAACCCCCAGCACCAGCCTCGAACACCCAAGCACACTCGACCTGCGCCGGTTTGTGTGACGCTGGGAAGGAAACAAGGCGGGGGGCTTTCCCTCCGGAGCCATTCAAGCGATGGAGAGCAACGCTGGAACCTTCGGCTCCGCCTTTAAGGAAACTCTGAAAAACCCTTTACGATACGTTTTCGGTATGATTCATTGGGTTTGACAGAGAGGATGCCCCTGGATGCAGCGGAGTTTTGCTGAGTATGACGGTTTCCGGAAACAGCGGAAGGTCACCCGTCGGGACGTGTTTCTGGCG
>NZ_NCJX01000171.1:0-1302 GCF_002282635.1 Acidiphilium sp. 34-64-41
GGTGGATCAAACCGTCGCCTGAACCGATCGGTGTGGGCCCGGCTGCCACGGTCGGTCCGTGCGGGGCAAGGCGTGGGTCCTCGCCATGCTCGCCTGCCCTGGAGGGCAGGCTGTGCGTGGCTCTGGTCCTGCGCTGCGGGCGCTCCGCACCCTTGCGCAGCCTTGCCCCGCCCGGCACCGCCGTGGCCGCGATCCGGACATCTTCACGAAGAAGATGAAAGGAAAATCCATGAAACTCATCATGACAACCCTGCGCCGCACGCTCGAATTCCTGATCGTTCTCGCGATCCTGCTTGCTGCCGCCATCGCGCCGGGCATGCTCAGCGCGAGCAGCTCCACCATCGTTCTCTTCCCCCATACCCATCAGACGGAGACCACCCCATGAGCGATCATTCCACCACACCGACGGCCGAACCGGCATCGGTTGCCACCGCGACCGCGCTGATTGCTGACTACACGGCGGCACACACCGAGTTCCAGAAACTGCAAATCTCGATCCTGCGGAAAGCCAAACCGATCCTGTTCGGCGCGTTGAAAGCCGCCGGGATCAACCGCGTCACCGTGAGCTTCGATGGCAGCGGCGACAGCGGCCAGATCGAATCGATCGAGGCTTACCGCGCGGAGAACCAGCCGATCGATCTACCGGCGGAACCCATCCCCTATCCGTTCGCCACGATGGAAGAACGGTATGAACCCTGTTCGGAGACACCGAGCGGGCAGCGCTGCGCCGGCTATGAAGTCCAGGAAATCGAAAAATCATCCCTGATCCAGAACATCATCAAGGAGATCTTCTGGGACTTCATCGGTGCAAAGCACGACGGATGGGAGGACGGCGAAGGTGGTTACGGCGAGTGCGTATTCGATACCGAGATTGAAACGATCCGGCTCGAGATGAACGCGCGCTACACCGAAACGAATTACTTTGAACATGAAATGTGAGAGCCCGTGGCACACCCTTATCATCATGCGGTGTCATCCGCCCGGACCTGGGGCGGCGCACCCGACGACTACCAGGCGATCCATGACTTCCTCGATTCCAGCAAGGCAGCGGTCGCCGACTTTCGGCACCGCGCAGCTCTCCACCACTCGAGCGGCATCTTCATCACCGAGCGCGTGTTCGGTCACGTTCTGACCAACGGCGCAGGCCGGATCGTTCCGGTCCGGTTGATCGCCGAACAGCACGTGAAAGAGGATCTCGGCCATATTCCGAGCTTCGCCGACTGGGTGCGCGCGATCCGGCCGGAAGCCTGGATGGGACCGCGCAGCACGCTGGACCGCGATATTCTGGATGGAACCGGATCA
>NZ_NCJX01000132.1:0-11122 GCF_002282635.1 Acidiphilium sp. 34-64-41
TTCTATGTCTTGGTGCTGCTGATCATGCTGCTCTCGGCAATCTCGTCGGGATTCCGCACGGCGTTCATTCCGCCCGGCGCGCTGGTCGCAATCGTTACGATGTTCCCACGCGGCGTGCCCGATTTCTTTCACGGGACCAACGTGTTTTTCTACACTGTCGGCATGACCTGGAGCCTCAGCAACGAACTGTTCTTCTATCTGCTGCTGCCCGCATTGTTCCTGGCGAAAAGCCACACCCGCAGCCTGGGGCGCGGTACCGCGATGCTGATCGTGGGCGTGCTGGCCTGGCGGTTCGGGGTGTTCATGGGGCTGAACTGGATGTTCCTGCGCAGCCTGTTCATCGGTGTGCTGTGCTATGAAATCTGCCACGCGCGCGCGTTCGCGTGGCTGCGACCGGTTCTCGCCGGGCCGGTGGGTACCCTGCTGATCGGGATCGTGCTGCTTATCATCGTGCGGGACTATGATTCCGCTTTCTACAGCCGCGCCGAATTGCTCTATGGCGCGATGTTTCTGATCGTCGCGTGCGGCAATACCGGCTTCGGCCTGCTTACCCATCGCGCCACCCGCAAGCTGGGCGAGATTTCATACGGGGTCTATCTGCTGCAAGGCTTCGCGCTGTTCACCGTATTCCACCATGCGCATCGAACCCCAGCGACCCCGCTGCATCATTGGGTGCTCGCGATCCCCGCCGTACTGGGTCTGATCGCGGTGAGTGCTGCGACGTTCCGCTGGATCGAACGCCCCTGCATCGACCGCTCCCGCGCCGTGGCGGCCTCGATCACCCGGCTGATTACGGTCTTCACGCCGCACCGCCTGCGTCAATCCAGCTGATAGGCGAAGGCCGCCGGGCCGACGCAGGCGTCGATCGATCAAGCAACGATTTTGTGATGGCTGCCGGTGTTATCCGGCTGCCGCGATGAGGCATGCGCCCGTCGCGATGATGACCAGCGCGGTTACGCCGTGAATGCCGAACGCGACGGCGCGTTTGCCGCCTGAGCGGAGGACCGATGCTGCATCTCCCACGGCGATGAGGCTCGCGACGATCAGGAATTCGCCGAGCAGGCGCTCTGATCCGTTCGCCATCAGCAGCAGGACAAACAGGCCCGAAGCGAAGTCGCGCGTGCCTTTCACGGTCAGCCAGGCGGCAAAACCGGCGGATGGTGCGGGCGGATTGGCGATGCCGAAGTCGCGCGATGCGGCGGTTGGACTCCAGTAAAAGCGCGTGCCGATGAACATAATGGCGACCGCGATCAGGCCGGCAAACACATAGGCAATAAGCGTCATGGTGGGCTCCTTTGGTTGATGAAATGTTTCAGTGAAAAAATATCTAGCAGTGATAGATTTTATGGTCAAGAGAATTCTAGCGTTGACAGGAAATTGGTCTTCGCTATGGTTTTTGCATGTCGATTACCGACCGTAGAGAGCGCCAGCGCGCTGAACGCCTTGAACTGATTGTTTCGGCGGCTTGCGAACTGGCCGAAGCCGAGGGCTGGGATGCGGTGACGACGCGGCGGCTGGCAGGGTTGATCGACTATAGCCAGCCGGTTCTTTACAGCCATTTCAAGGGCAAGGCCGACATCATGGGCGCGGTTGCCATGAGGGGGTTTGAGGACCTTGCCGAGCGGCTGAATGGGTCGAGGGCGGGTGGTTTGCGCAGTGTTTGCGCGGCCTATCTTGCGTTCGCGCGCTCGCGGCCGGTGATTTATGAGGCGATGTTCGTGTTGCCCACCGGGCTTACATTCGCGAGCGAGGAAACGCCGGCTGCACTGCGTGCGGCCTTCGCGGCGCTGGTCGCCGCGCTTGGGCCAAAGCACGAAATGCCAGAGGTTACGGCCGAGGTGCTATGGAGCGCCTTGCATGGCATGGCTGTGCTCGCCCGATCTGAGCGCATCCCGGCTCGTGGCGCGGATGATCGTTTGAATGTGCTTGTTCAGATGTTCGGCTGATGTGGGGCATTCAATGTGGGGCGATCGTGTTCGGCTGTTTGGCTAATCTGGTAAGCGGACCGGTGAGGTTGAGTGCGTTGCCGCGGTGCGCGGATAGGAGCGGCGGGGTGCGGAAGAGCAGCCTAGCTTTGCTTTTATCGGCAAGGTTTCGACGAGTTTGCCTTTGCGCATAAAGATGGCGGATTGCGCTGCGCTGTTCCGCCCTACACTGGCTGCGGCTCGCTAACGAGCTGATCGCGGCTTCCTAACGCAGACTGTTCCTTGGTTTGACCGAGGACGGCCTGTTCCTTCGTCCCGACTTGCCCCGCTCTCGCCGCCGCGCGCAGGGCTTGTCACGCATGGGCGCAGCCCACCGCGCAGCGGTGCGAAGCGTGCTCGACGAGACCGAGCACGGCGGCAGATTTCGGGGAGACGCGAGGGCGAATCAAAGGCGGGGGCAGGCGATGAGTTAATGGTTGCTACGGCTTGCGGTGTTGTTATGATCGATGGGCTTCGCAAGGGCTCTGCCCATCCTACGGCTTGCTCGCAATGACGTGGTTGGGTGTTGCGTGAGTCTCTGACGGTGTGCGCGCCCGGGGCCAGATTCAAAAAAGTTTTTTGCTTCTTTTTTACAAAAAAGAAGTCTTGCCTTCCCTCGCCTTACGGCTTCGCGGCGGCGTTCTGCGGCGTGCGGAGGAGGACGAGGGCCATGATGGCGGCGGCGATGCAGAGGTAGGCGGAGAGGCGGAGGGCGTTGTCGAGGCTCCAGGTTTCGGCTTCGATGTGGAGCATGTGGGCGAGGGTGGCGATGATGCTGTTGTGGGACATGCCTTTGGTTTTCATGGCGGCGGTCCAGTTTGCGACGGCGTCGTGCGGCATGTCGGCGCTCATGTTGTCTTCGATGTGGGCGGTTTGGCGTTGCCAGAGGGTGGTCAGCAGGGTGACGCCGAGGTTGGCGCTGGAGACGCGGATGAAGTTGGAGGTGGTGGAGGCGAGGGCGATTTCATCGGGCGGGACGTCGGACAGGACGATCATGGTGAGGGGGACGAAGAGCATGCCGACGGCGATGCCTTGGACGAGTTCGCTGGGGATGGTGGTGCTGAGGCCAGCGGCGGGGTTGAAGAAGGCGAGGATGTAGGCGCCGGCGTAGATGATGAAGCAGCCGGAGGCGAGGAGGCGGAGGCTGAACAGGCGGGTGAGGCGGCTCATCATGGCGGCCATGGGGATGGCGGTGGCGGCGAGGGGGACGAGGAGGACGCCGCCCCACCAGCCGTTGAAGCCGAGGTCGGTTTCGGACCAGAGGGGGAGGATGGAGCTCCAGCCGACGAAGATGGACCAGCCGAGGCAGAGGAGCAGGAGGCCGAAGCCGAAGTTGCGGCGGGCGAGGTAGCGGAGTTGCAGCAAAGGGGCGGGTTCGAAGAGTTCCCAGATGACGAACAGGACGAGCAGGGTGGCGGCGATGAGGGCCACGTGGCTGATGAAGACGGAGTGGAACCAGCCGTATTGTTCGCCCTGATCGAGCACGATTTGCAGGGCGATCATGCCGGGCCAGAGGAGGGCGAGGCCGACCGCGTCGAATTTGGGTGGGGCGGTGGTGGGGCGGTCGGCGGGGAGGGCGATTTGCACCAGGGCGATGGAGGCGGCGCAGAGGGGGATGGCGAGCCAGAAGATATCGAGCCAGGAGAAGTTGGTGGCGAGCCAGCCGCCGAGGGCCGGGCCGAGGAAGAAGGGCACCAGCATGATGTTGCTCCAGAGGGCGACGGCGAGGGTTTGGTGGCGTTTGGGGTAGTTGGTGAGCAGGAGGGTTTGGACGAGCGGGACGAGGATGCCGGCGGAGATGCCCTGGATGGAGCGGGCGATCAGCATGAGGGTGAGCGAGGGGGCGAGGATGGCCATGAAGCAACTGGCGATCAGGACCGTCATGGCCAGGATGAACAGGCGTTTCAGGCCGAATTTGCGGGAGAACCAGGGCATGAGGGCGATGCCGAGCGCCCAGTGGACGAGGAAGTAGGTGAGGGTCCAGAGGGCGTGGTCGCTGCTGGTGGCGAGGGTGCCGGCGACGTAGGGGTAGATGCTCTGCAGGGCGCCGCCGGTGAAGGAGCCCATGCCGAGGCCGAGACCGAGGCCGATGGTGAGCGGGACGAGGGCGACCTTGGGTTTTTCGGTGGCGCGGGCGGGGGCTGGCGCGATTGATGAGGCAGACATGCTGGCATATTAGCGGTTGGCGGGCTGGTGGCTAGCGGGAATCGGGGGGTGGGGCGGGATATCAACCATGCGTGGGGTGGGGGAGGTATCGGGCCGCGGGCCGGGGCGGATTGCGCCGGACTGGGCGGATTGCGCCGGACTGGGCGCATGATTGCGAATCGCAGGGCAGGTGCTGGATAGGGCGCTGGCGGAGGGAGTGTCCGCCATACCATGAGATATCTACAATAAGAACGGCCAGAAACCCTAGGTAATCCGGCGATTTAGCGTCCACATTTGTCCACTTGCGTCCATTTGGATACGGTTCTATGTTGTATCCACTAGCCGGGTATTGTATCCGGTACGGATGGCGGAGCGGGTGCAGATGGCGATGGGCGCAAATATCGATTTACGGGGGTTGCTAACCGCTAAAGCCGCTAAAGTTGCTAATCCGGCCACGTGGCGCACCCCAAAAGCAGATATTGGCGGGTTGCTAACTGCTAAAGCCGCTAAAGTTGCTAAAGTGGCGGCCTGATCGATGGGACGCGGCCCCGTAAAGCGCCTGAATGCCCTCGCCATCGCCGCCGCTACCGGCGAGCGCAATATCCATGACGGCGATGGCCTCTATCTTCGCGTCCGTAAGGATGGCTCGAAATCGTGGGCGTTCCGGTATATGCTGGCCGGCAAGCCCCATTGGCTGAGCCTCGGGCCCCTCCGCGATGTCACACTGGCCGAGGCTCGCGAGAAAGCCCGGCTGCTGCGCAACCGCATAAGGGACGGATATGATCCGCTCGCCGATCGCCGGATGCGCAAGGCTGAGATCGTCAACCAGACCGCCCGCACGTTCGACGCGGTGGCTGATCAATATATCGCCGCACATGCCGGAGAGTGGAAGAACCAAAAGCACGCAGCACAGTGGACAGCCACGATCCGCGCCTATGCATCGCCTGTCATCGGGCGGATGCAGGTTGACGCGATCGGGCTGGACGAAGTGTTGCGGGTGCTGAAACCGATCTGGGAGACTAAGTCTGAGACGGCCAGCCGGCTGCGTGGCCGGATAGAATCGGTGCTCGACTTCGCCGCCGTTCATAAATGGCGATCCGGCGAGAATCCGGCGAGGTGGACGGGGTTCTTAGACCAAGTGCTCCCAGCCAAGGGGAAGATCGCCCCAGCCGTCCACCACCCCGCAATCCCCTACAAAGACATGGCGGGCTTCATGGCCGCACTGCGCACCAAAGACACTATGTCTGCTCGGTGCCTCGAATGGCTGATCCTCACGGCCGCCCGATCCGGCGAGGCGCGGGGCGCGCGATGGAGCGAGATAGACCTGGCAGAGAAGGTGTGGATCATCCCAGCCGCCCGCATGAAGGCAAAAAAAGAGCATATCATCCCGCTCTCGCCCCGATGCCTCGAAATGCTGGAAGAACTGGCCGCGCAACCGCACAAGCCGGATGGGCTGATTTTTCCAGGCCAGATCGCCGGTAAAACCATGAGCGATGTTTCACTCGCCAAGGCGCTGCGCTCGATTCGCGCCTGCCTCACCGTGCATGGGATGCGGGCAGCATTCAGGACATGGGCGCAGGAAAAAACCGAATATCCGGGCGAACTTGTGGAAATCGCGCTCGCTCACGTGAACAAAGATCGCACCGAGGCTGCATATAAACGCGGCCCGGCCCTCGATAAGCGCCGGAACCTGATGGAGACATGGGCGCAATTCTGCGCCGGGGTGCCGGTCAACCAATCCGCTGAGGTGGTGCCCATGCGGCGCGCCTGAGCACGATCCGCGCTGGCCGGTTGCCAGTAGCTGCCGAGGTGGCGAGCGAGGAGGGAAGCCCCGCTCGCCGATGGCCCGGCATAGGAGTTTCGAACCGTGATACAGGACCAATACCAGACTACCACAATGCGCGTGGCAAACAACAACAACGCCACGATCGGCGCGATCAGGGCCGAGTGGGCATGGCTCGCACAGATTGCCACGCAGGCCATCACGCGTGGCTTGGGAGGGCAAGTCTGATGGACGCCGAAGCATCGCCTCTCACATTCAGAATGTCGCCGCTGGATCGGGCACTCGATAATCTGCGACATCGTGCATCAGATGGGCTGCCGTACTTCACCCCTGAAGCGCAGGCGAGGCAGTATCTGCTGCTGAGACACCTACGAAATGTTGTGGAGTCCGACGATGTTCGCGATGAACTAATAACCGCAGAGCAAGCTGCACTTCGCCTCTGCACCGAGGCAGCATCTGCCTGCGTAAGCGACATCAGGCTAAAATTAGCTGCGTTGATCATCGAGGCGACGGACATCAACGACGGCGACCAGATCGCCGGCCCGCTGGGAACCGTCCTCGCTGAGTTGACTATATTGGGTGATCGACCATTGCCGGCGTCCGACCCGCTTAGGGCGATGACTGCGGCTGATGCCCAATAACTGGCAGCACGCTGTGCAGGAGGCGGAGCGGGATATCCGAGGGGGTATTCCGCTCAACCGCGTGCTTGAACTGACGGGGCTGATCGACCGCCTATCGACTGACCCCCGTATGCTGACCGTATGGCGTGAGTTGAACCGGCAGAAACCATATGGACCGGCCTATGATCTTTCAGCGCCCGACTGGATGCCGTCAAATCGCGCTATCACTGCCGACAAGCGGCGCAAGGCACGCAAGGCGAGGCGATCGGGGGACGCTGACCTCGCCGACGATCTGGAACGACAGGCGAGCGAATCTGCCGAAAGGCCAGACCGTTTCACCGAACGGGAAGCATGTTTCTACGGGCTGATGTTCAGCGCCTACCACGCCGCAGCGATCAACATGCAGACGCGAACAAAGGCCGAAGTGCTGGCGCTCCCGATTCGGCAACGGCGCGCCATTGGCCCGGATGCCTGGATCGTTACGCGCCGTCGCGCCGATCCAGGCGTTCAAGCGTTCTGTCTCAACATGATCGACACCGTGCGCGAAACCGTAACCATGCGCGAAACCGAAACCCGCGATGCCGGACCATCTAATCTGCACGGTATTGTTGCACTCCTCGCGAACGTCGCGTTCGGCACGGATTTAAACCGATTCTCGGTGATGAGAATGACCGAGCATGTCGGTAAACCACTGAAAAATAAGTGAAATCTTTTCTGTTAACATCACAGATCGGCGGCACAAATTTTCGATGATAGCAAAGTCATGTCCACCCCCGTCCAAATGGAGAACGGAAAATGACTGAGAAGATTCTCTACCGCCCTGCCGAAGCGCAGTCCGCGCTTGGCATCAAGCATTCGAAATTTTGGCTTCTTGTTAAAGAGGGCAAAATTGAGATGCGCAAGATGGGCAAAATGTCCTTTGCTACGGCGGACAGTTTGCGCCGCCTTGCTGATTCTCTGCCGAAAGCCTCGTAACCCCACAAACGCAACCGCCCCGAATCCCATAGGAAAACGGAGCGGCGCGAAAGTCTCTAATCTGCTTGGCGGCAGACCAGAGATAGACGCCCGCAAGATTTTTCACAATGGGCTAGGGGCCGAAAGGCCCAAAAAATGCGTAATCGTATTCCTGATACCAACAGCCGCGAATCCCACCTGATCGGCAAACTCGAAGCCAAAGAGCGTCGTGCCCGCATAAGTCTCGATGTTCCCATGGCCGATGCGCGCCGTATGGTGCGCAGCCTTGCAGCACGCGCCGAAGGCATCTTGGCGCGTCGCGACCGTGACCCTGTTCTACGACATTTGGACGAGGGGGAGGCTGAGCACTGCCGGCGCATTGCCGCTGCAATCGAATTCGCGATCGGGGGTGCTCGATGAGCACCCCTTTCACCGTCCCTAACCTTTTTACCTCGATTGACGATCTGGCCGGCCTCGTGTGGCTCTGCGAAATGGCCTCGATCGGCTGCGTCCACGCCAATCGCAGCAAGTGGGCCGCCACGCTGGCCGATCAGGCTCGGGAGATAAGGCGCATGATCGCCGACCAGATGGAGGCCGCTTGATGACCCTCGAAATCGCCCTCGAACTCAATGCCGAAACAGGCTGGCCGATCTTCCCATGCAAAGCCGACAAGGCCCCCGCATGCCCTCGCGGCTTTCACGCGGCGGTTGCTGATCCAGCCGCTATTCGCTCGCTTTACCGGCAATTCCCCGGCCCCCTCATCGGTGTTCCGACAGGGCCGGCGAGCGGTATCTCGGTGCTCGACCTCGATATCCCCAAACACCCTGAGGCCGGGGCATGGCTCGACCAGCACCGCGCCAGCCTGGGCAAGACGCTCGTGATCCAGACCAGATCGGGCGGCCAGCATTGGATCTATAACGATCGGGCTGACTTGCGGTGCAGCGTTGCCAAGATCGCCGCTGGCGTCGATTTCAGGGCCGCTGGGGGCTACGTCATCTTCTGGGCAGCGCATGGCGGGGCCGTGCTGGACGCCTCGCCCATCGCGCCGTGGCCCGCATGGCTGCGTAATCCAGAACCGAAACCCGAACCGGCACCCCGCCCGATCGGCGATATCCGCACCCCGCAAAAGATCGAGCGCACCATTGCGGGCTTGGTGCGCACCGTGGCGCAGGCGGCCGAGGGCGCACGGAATAGCAAATTATACTGGGCGTGCCATCGCCTTCACGAACTCGCCGAACGCGGCGAACTCGACCGAGGCGCGGCCAAAGCCTTGGCGCGCGCGGCGGCGCAGCATAGTGGCCTTCCGGCACGCGAGCGCGAACTAACGATAAGATCGGCCTTCGATGGGAGCACGAAATAATGGACGGATACGTAGACGGAGCCGAAGCATTCGTCGCCAAGGCGATCCACGGCACTCCCGCCGATCGGAAACAGCCGCTATTCCGGCCAAGCGCCCCGCCTGCCGACTACCCGATGGCGGCCTTGCTCGAACTTCGCCCCGCCATCGAGGCAATCAAGCATCGGACACAGACCCCTGAGGCCCTGATCGCCGGGTCCGTGCTGGCCGCTGCCGGCTTCTGCGTCGCGCCTCACCACGATGTGGAAATCCCCGGCGTCGGCACCAAGCCGCTCAATTTGGCAGTGCTGACAATCGCGCAATCCGGCGAGAGAAAGACCACGGTTGACCTACTCGCAACCGCTTCGCTCCGCCGTGCCGAACAAAAACTTGCGGCCAAGTATGGCGATGAGATCGCGATCTACAAGCGAGAAAAGGCCGCTTTCGAGGCCGCCACGGCTGAGGCAAAAAAGGCCGCGAAACGGGGCCGCGCTGCCGTCGCGGAAGCCTTGGCCGGCGTCGGCACCGAACCGAAACCGCCCGCCGCCCCGATCCTGATGGCCGAGGAATCGACAATAGAGGGCCTGATTGTGGCACTGATCGAACGTCCGAACGTATCAATGTTTTCCGCCGAAGCCGGCATGTTTCTCGGAGGCCACGGCTTCACACCCGAAACCGCCACCCGCACCATGACAACGGTTAATTCTCTCTGGGACGGCGCGGCGATCAAGCGGCTGCGTGCGACGGGACATGTCCACAAGATGGGGCGGCGATCGAGCCTTAGCCTCATGGCGCAGCGCACCGTCGCGATGAAGCTGCTAGGCGATGAAGGCGCACGCGATAACGGCCTACTCGCTCGCATCCTTCTCTCCGAACCTGAAACGACGATCGGCACCCGGTTCTGGCGTGAGGGCCGGGCAGACTACGATCAATTCCTGCACGAATATGATGGCCGCCTGGCCGATCTGCTCGATCGAAAGCCCCGGATTCTCGACGGTGGCGACGGCTTCGACCCGGAGCCGATTGCTTTCCATGTAGAGGCGGAACGGCGCATGATCGCCTTCTATAACCAGACCGAGGCCGCGCTCCGCGACGGCGAACGGTTCGCAAGCATTAGGGGCTATGGCGCTAAAATGCTCGAACATGCCAGCCGCCTTGCCGGCGTCATGGCGGCCTATGCCGGGCAGGACGTGATCACCGCCACCGATTTCGATGCCGGAGCCGAACTCGCCACATTCTACGCCAGCGAGCACATAAGACTTGCCGACACTGCCGGCATCGCCGCCGATCTGCTCCTTGCGCAAAAACTCTTGGATTGGTGGCAATCGCGGCCTGATCCCCGGTGCAGCCTCGCGGCGATTTATCAACTCGGACCAAACGCTATCCGCGAAGCCGCCACCGCAAAGAGGATCGTCGAAATCCTCGAAGAGCGCGGCTGGATCGAGCGCCTGCCTGCCGGAACCCAGATCGACGGAGCACCCAAGCGCGACGCCTGGGAATTGACCCCATGATCAGGATGAACAGCACCGAAGGCTACGCGCGCGTCATCGACTTGGTGGCGCGTGTCGCGCCCTGGAGGCTCCCGCTCTATTCGGCGGCGCAGGCGGGGTTGATCCGGCTCCTGGAGGTGATGCCCGACACCCCACTGCCGAAGGCACTGGAACGCCCCGGCAAACCCACCATTGTCCTGATCGGCGATGATGCCGAAACGCCCCTAGGCCCTGACGGCTGGCGCTGCGTGCGGCGGCTGCGCCGTTCGGCGCGTTGTGCGATCGTTCACGCGACAGGGGGTGATCGCAAGCACTATGCCACCGCCGTTGTAGCGGCTGGCATGGCGGGATATTTGGCGCTGATCGAAACCAACAGCGAGCACGCCGATGCGTGGCGGGCGCAATTCCAACATCTGCCGGGCATGATGATCATCTGCCCGCCCGGCCAGCATCACCCCCGGCACGAAACCCCGATGCCGGTACACTGACACAGAGCGGGGCGTTTGTATCCGCAGTGGATACCAGCGCCCTGTCTGTCTCTGATAACGTCCGCATTTTCAGATAGTTGTTGCTTTCAATCGGCGGAAACACTGTCCGCCATACTGCTGATTCGGTGCAGTTTGAGGGGTGAAACGCCCGCACCAAGGCGATCCCTACGTCAAGTCCACAATTATTTTTCATATAACAATGGACGCAGATGGACAGTATAGGACAGTAGCTCAGCTGCACTACATCAGCATACTTGCAAATTACCTTGTGTCCTATCCCCATATTTTGCTATCCTCGCCAAAGTTGAATGAGGAATCACGACTTTGGCAAACAAACATCGC
>NZ_NCJX01000042.1:0-36246 GCF_002282635.1 Acidiphilium sp. 34-64-41
CCACCGTCAAGCGGCAGTGCCCCCTCTACATCCATCCAGCGCTGACAACGGCCTCATCCCCACCGTGAATATCGGCAACTGGGGCGATGGCAGCAAGGCCATCAAACACGGCCTAGCCGCATCGCTGAACCAAAACCAAGGCAGCACGACCGGATTTAACGGGCGCGCATCCGCGTTCGGCACACCGGCGTTTACCGGGCCATAAAGGAGAATTGAAAAATGGACATCACCGAATTGCGCTCCCGCATTGTCGCCGCGCGCCGATTCCACGACGGGGCAATCCGCACGCTTGATGCAAAATGGAAGACGCTGGCAGCGGACGTGAAAGCGCACCCCGATCGTGCCGCCCAGATGGTCACCGACGCCGTGCAAGAGATTAGCCCGCTGATCAGTAACGTCACGCTCGAAGGACCCGAGGCCGGCGCGGCGCGGGGTACGGTAAAGGCCCACATGCGCGCCACCGCCGCCCGTAATGCCGCCTGATCCTCGCCAGCGCGCGGTCGGGATGATCGCTGCCGTCATCGTGGCTGCCACCGGTCGAGACAGGGTGGCCATGCCGGCGCTGGTAGCGGCATGTGAGACGATCAGTGCGCTTAGGGGCATCACTCCGCAGGATATTGGCCGGTTGCTCGCTGGCACCGCCTGGCGGGCCTCGCAGTGGCGTGTCGATGGGGTGAGGGTGAGGGGATTTATTGCGCCTGTCACGGATAAGAGGCAGGGCAGCGCCTAATCCTCCATCGTGCGCGTGTAATTTACCGATAAAAGACAGATTTCGGCAACGTCGCGTGACGGGTTACAGGCCAGCGCAATTTTGCGTTCATTAATGATTCCAATGACTTAGGCAAGGGGCTTTATAACTCGAAGCCACTCCAAGGATGTGCGGCGCTCGCACACCCTCCAAGGGTCCGCTTACTGTGCGGACCCATCCGAACGCGCCCTGTTCACGCAGCGCCGCAAGGAGGCTTACGAGGCGCTGCATCCGGAGACGAAGCATGGCGAGAACCAGCATACGAGGAGTCGCCAACTTGGCGACTCCTCTACCGACCGCTTCACCGCCGACACCGCAACCCGCACCGGCCAGTCCGAGCGCGCCCTGTTCACGCAGCGGCGCAAGGAGGCCTACGAGGCGCTGCATCCGGAGACTAGGCATGGTGCGAATCAGCATACGAGGAGTCCTCAAAATGAGGACTCCAAGTCTTTCGCAGACGACACGGCTTTAAGAACTGGCCAATCACGACAGACGATAGAACGCGACGCCCATCGAGGCTCCAAAATCAGCGATGAAGCCCTAGCCGCAGTTAAGGGAACCGATCTGGATAAGGGCACAGTTCTCGACGCCATCGCCGGCATATCGCCGCTGCGTCCTGGCCGCATCAGCCGCGCCACGCCCTCGCGTTGCCAGCGCCTCGACCAGCCAAAGCACAACCGGGCTTTATCTCGCGTTCCGTGAACTGCATGTGTTTTTCACTTTCTGAACAGCATAGCCGGAAAAGTGAGGTTTCGTCTAAAAAACCTATGCCCCCCTATGCCCCCTATGCCTAAAATATCATCGGTTGCAAAAGAACAAGCATTTATCAGCAACTTTCCCTAAAAACCTATGCCCCCTATGCCCTTTGACCTCCACGCGTATGAATGAAATTGAGTGACAACAGACTAATCACGACACCGTGATACGAGACGCGGCTATGACACGTCCCGCACCGTCCATGCCGTAATTATGCCGTATGCCGTCCGGGGGATGTGTGGATAAGAGCCATAAAGCATTGATAATGCTTGGTATCCCGTACCGGATTCGAACCGGTGTTGCCGCCGTGAAAGGGCAGTGTCCTAGGCCTCTAGACGAACGGGACGTTGTTGGTCTGCGTGATAATCGAGATTGGCGCGGCCATCAAGCGGGTGGCGCAAAGTTTAGCGGGCGGATCGCCGTGCCGGCCGGGTCACGAGGCTGTGCGCCGCTGGCGTTCGATCGCGGCGTCGCGTTTGCCGGTGCGGCAGGCGTCCGAGCAGTATCGCACATTGTCCCAGTCGCGCGCCCATTTGCGCCGCCAGGTGAACGGCCGCCCGCACGCGGCGCATGGTTTGCTCGGCAGTCGTGCCTTGTTCGCCAGTGTTGCCTTGCCTTTCATGGCGCGGCGGCGCTGCCGAGCACCGTGCCGGTGTGCGGGTCGATGAAATCGACGCGGCCGCCCTTGTCATCGTGCACCCAGATCGCGATCACCCCGCCCGACGCGGCGAGACCGGTGATGGTTGCCCCGGACGCCGCGGGCAGCACGGTCCGGAACGGTGCCGCGCCCGGAACCGCCGCCGGTCGCGTCGCAGCCGTGCCCGGGCTGGCGGTTGACTCGACCATGCGTTTGACCACAACCCCGATCACCAGGGCGGTGCCCAGCACGATGAGCACGCCCATCCCGATCACCAGCGCCTTCAAACCCCGTACATCCGGTGCCGATTTCCGTGAGTCCTGAGCCCGATCCATCCCATCCATCCCCGCCTGATCCAGCCTTGCTGTACGGCAATCTGGCGTTCTCCGCCACGGCGGACGACCAGGGCGAGCGGCTGGACCGGTTTCTGGCCGCCAAACTCGCAGGCATGTCGCGCTCGCGCATCAAGATCCTGATCGAGGATGGGCTGGTCACCTGCGATGATGCGCCGGCGCCGACGCCCTCGGCTCCCGTGCGCGCCGGGTCGCTCTACCGCATCGACATTCCGGCCCCGCTGCCCGCAACGCCCCAAGGTCAGGCGATCCCGTTTCCTATTCTCTATGAAGACGACGATCTGATCGTGCTCGACAAGCCGGCCGGCCTGGTGGTGCACCCGGCGCCGGGCAATCTGGACGGCACGCTGGTCAACGCCCTGATCGCGCATTGCGGCGACAGTCTCGCCGGCATCGGGGGTGAGAAACGCCCCGGCATCGTGCACCGGCTCGACAAGGATACGTCTGGCGTCATGGTCGTGGCCAAGACCGAACTGGCGCATCACGCCCTGTCCGAGGCGTTCGCGGCGCGTGATCTCGAACGGCATTACCTCGCGCTCTGCTGGGGCGCGCCCCAATCGGCTGCCGGCGCGATCGAAGCGCCGATCGGGCGCGATCCGCGCGAGCGCAAGCGCATGGCGGTGGCCGCGCGCGGCGGGCGATTCGCCCTGACCCATTTCACCACCGCGCAGCGCTTCGGCCTCGGCGCGACGCTGCTGGAGTGCCGGCTGGCGACCGGGCGGACCCATCAGATCAGGGTGCATCTCGCGCATATCGGCCATCCGGTGGTCGGTGATCCGGTCTATCTGCGGCGGCGGCCGGGTGCGGCGGCACATATCGCCGAGCCTGCGCGTTCGGTGCTGCTCGATTTTCCCCGCCAGGCGCTGCATGCGGCGAGCCTCGGCTTTGTGCATCCGCGCACCGGTGCGGCGCTGCGATTCGAAACCCCGCCGCCGGCGGATTTCACGGCGCTCGTGGATCTATTAACCGTTTCATAACCGTTTTGCACTAACCTTATACCTGACTACACAGGTCTTATTTCTTGACAAATCGCGTTTCGTGGGGGTATAAAAATCACTGTCAAGTTAATAATTTCCGAAATAAGCCAGATTGCCGGCCAATTACGCCGTTTTCAGGGGTTGTAACGGAACCGTGATACGTCATGAGGACGATCCCGTGTATAACAATGCTCACAAGAGACGAGGCATCACGAGGGTTCGGCCGTTGCGCATCCGAACGGTGGCTAGTCTGGTAATAGAGACGACGCAAGAATCGACGACGCGAATAAATCGAGAGGAATTCAATCAATGGCCTCCGGAATGAGTACCATGGCCCCGAGTGAGGGCAATCTTTCCCGGTATCTGCAAGAGATCCGTAAGTACCCGATGCTGGCTCCCGAAGAGGAAGACCGTCTGGCACGTGCCTGGCGCGATAACGAAGATCACAAGGCCGCCCATAAGCTAGTGACCTCGCATCTGCGCCTGGTGGCGAAAATCGCGATGGGCTACCGCGGCTATGGCCTGCCACTCGGCGAGCTGATCTCCGAGGGCAATGTCGGCATGATGCAGGCGGTCAAGCGGTTTGATCCGGAACGCGGTTTCCGCCTGGCAACCTATGCGATGTGGTGGATCCGCGCCGCGATCCAGGAATATATCCTGCATTCCTGGTCGCTGGTGAAAATGGGCACCACGGCCTCGCAGAAAAAACTGTTCTTCAACCTGCGCCGCCTGAAGGGGCAGATGCAGGCGATCGAGGACGGTGACATGCAGCCCGAACAGGTGGCCAAGGTCGCCCGCGTGCTCGGTGTGCCCGAGCAGGACGTGGTGAGCATGAATCGCCGCCTCGCCGCACCCGATCATAGCCTGAACGCGCCGATCCGCATGGATGGCGAGGGCGAATGGCAGGATTGGCTGGTCGATGATCAGGAGAGCCAGGAAGAAAGCATCGGCGATCGCGAGGAAATGACCGGACGCCGGGCCTTGCTGACCACCGCGCTGAAGACCCTGAACGATCGTGAACGCCACATCCTGATCCAGCGCCGCCTGAAGGACGAGCCGACCACGCTCGAAGATCTGTCGCAGCAATACAACATCTCGCGTGAGCGGGTCCGCCAGATCGAAGTCCGGGCGTTCGAAAAACTGCAAAAGTCGATGAAGACTCAGGTTTCCGAGCAGCGCGCTGAACAGCGCAATGCCGTCCAGGCACGGTTGACCGCCTGAGCTTCGGCTTGCGTGCATAAAAAAACGGCCGACCCCTCGGGGTCGGCCGTTTTATTTTGATCCCTTTGCTCAGTTGCCGGACTTGGCCCGCGCCTCGGCGGCTCTTTCGCGCGCGAGCTTGGCGCGGTGCTTGGCCAGCTCATGCCCGGCAATACAGCCGCCCACCGCGCCGATCACGGCATGGTGATGCGCGTAATGTCCGGCCACACCGCCGACCAGCGCACCTTTCAGGCAGCCCTTCGCCTGGGCCTGGTTGAAGCCGCAGAGCGCGACAAGGGCGAGCGCGGCGGCAAGGCTTGATTTCATGGCAGTCATCGAGGCGCTCCATCACGTATTGGACGCCCGATATAGAGTGTCGCGATGGCAATGTCACGTTTCCGTGATATCGGTCAGGTCGCTTGCCATACCGCGCCGTGCTCGGCCGCAAACCCTTCCGTGCGCAGCTTGAGCAGATGCGCCAGCACATTGCGCTCGGCGGCGATTTTCAGCATGGGATTCTGCTTGGCATAGAGCCGCGCCGCCAGATCGGTCACCGAGGCCGGGTCGGCGTGCAAGGCTTCGAGAATCGCCGCCTCGCGCTTGCGCCGGTGCGCCAGGATCTCGGCAGCCAGGGTCCGGGGTTCAAGTAGCGCCGGACCATGACCGGGCAGATAGAGCCGATCCGCCCGGTTGAGCAGGCGCTGCAACGAGGCATAATACGCCTGCATGTCGCCATCCGGCGGGTTGACGATCGAGGATGACCACGACATCACGTGATCGGCGCTGAACAAGATGTCCTGATAGGCAAACGCGAGATGATCGCTGGCGTGGCCCGGCGTGTGCACCGCGGTGAGCCCGGCCACGACATCGCCATCCGCGAGCGGGTGATCGGGCGTGAAACGCAGTGCCGCCGAGCGCTCGAACCCGTAGGTCGGCGCGCCGGTGGCCGATTGCAACGCCGCCGTGGCACCCAGATGATCGTGATGGGTGTGCGACAGCACGATCCGCCGGATCGGCGTCTCGCCCGCCGCCGCCAGAATATCCCCCACATGGATCGGATCGTCCGGTCCGGGATCGAGCACGGTCAACCCGTCCGCCGCCGCGATCAGGTAGGTGTTGGTGCCGTGATAGGTCATGATGCCGGGATTGCGCGCGACGATGCGGCGAATCCCCGGCATCACGTCAAGCGCCACGCCCCGCGGCGGCTCGGTTTCGGTCAGAAACGGCATTACCGTGCCGTGCCGGCCATGCACACAGCGCCGCCGCTGTCGCGCAGCGTCAGATCGAGCCCGTCCGGCCCGTCGATCGCGGCCAGGGTCAGCGCCTTGCCCTGAAATACCGCCCGCCGCGCCCGGAAGGCGAACTCGCGGATGGGCGCATCGTTACGACAAGCGCGCGCGAAATCGGCGAGCCAGGTCGCCTGTAATGCGCCCTGCACCACCAGACCGGGATAATGTTCGGTCCCGGTGACATATTCGTAATCATAGTGAATGCGATGGGAATTGCCGGTCACCGCCGAATAGCGAAACAGCGTCAGCGCATCGGGCATCACGCTGCGGGTGCGCGCCGCCGGCGGCACCGGTTCGGGCACCGCCGCGCTAACCGCCGGATCGTCCGCGGCGCGATACACCACGTCCTGCAACTCCGTGATCGCTGTCTCCCCTGCGGGGCCGATATCATGGCGCAACTGAATGAACGCGAGCGTGCCGGTGCGGCCCTGTTTGAGCGTGGCGCCGGCGATACTCGAGCGGCGTTC
This sequence comes from Acidiphilium sp. 34-64-41, assembly GCF_002282635.1. Classification (NCBI taxonomy): domain Bacteria; kingdom Pseudomonadati; phylum Pseudomonadota; class Alphaproteobacteria; order Acetobacterales; family Acidocellaceae; genus Acidiphilium; species Acidiphilium sp. 34-64-41. The sequence continues at coordinate 6,428 of NZ_NCJX01000042.1, forward strand.
CACCGCCTCGCCCACGCGCAGGCTGCGATGAAACGTGACGGAGCTGCCGGCCCACATCCGTCGCTCCATCCCCGCAATCGCGGGCATGAACTCGCCCCGCGCGGCATGGCCATCGGGTCCGAGCGTGCTCCATTTCTGCCAGTCCTGAAACAACACCCAGTGCCAGAGCGGCGGCACGCTGCCATCGGCCGGGGCATCGGTATCGAGCGTCGCGGCGAGCGCGGCGATGCGATGGGATGAGACGACGTCGCTGACCAACGTGGTGCGCCCGATCAGCGCATCGAGCTCGGCTTGAATTTGGGTATGATTGCTGTCCATGCCGCAAGATTAGACCCGACCGGCGGGATTTGCCCATAGGGCGCGATCACGTGACGCCGAACAACGCCGCCATCAAGGCAATCACCCCACCCGCCAAGACAAAACCCGCGATCCAGATGCCCGGCGATAGTCGCTCGCGGTCCCGGCTCGGCCGCCAGCCCGCCGATTCATGTGGTTTGCCGCCCAGTTCAGCCGGGGCTTTCACCCGGCCTGCATTGCGCATGACCATGGCACGTTCCTCCGGAGCAAATCTGCGCCTGTTGCGGGGGACTCGGCAAGGAAAACTGTAGGGGTAGTCGGAGGGAGGCGAGGAAGGCTTCTTTTTTGTAAAAAAGAAGCAAAAAACTTTCCTTAATTTGGGGTATCGCCGGTTTCACGGGCACGGTCCCAAATTAACAAAGTTTTTTTGCTTCTTTTTTGTTCACAAAAAAGAAGACTCTTCCTTACCCTGATCGACCGCCTTAGCAGACTATAAGGGACCGCTTGCCGATCGCGGTACCGCAGGCCACATCACGCCGATGCCACGACCGATCATCGAGACCGATCCCGACCTGCCCCTGCGCCGGTCCCTTGCCCGCCATCGTGCCTTCGCCAGCGGTTTGCTCGTCGTGATGGCGGCGCTTGCGGCCTTTGCCTATTGGCTGCCACCGACGCTGGGCGCGCTGTTTCTGCGCGATGCCGCCAAGGCTGGCGTGATCGGCGGCATTGCCGACTGGTTCGCGGTCACCGCGCTGTTCCGCCATCCGCTGGGCCTGCCGATTCCGCACACCGCGATTTTGCCGGCGCAGAAGGAGCGCCTGGGCGGCGCGCTGGGCCGGTTCGTTGCCAATCACGTCTTTACCGAGGCGGATGTCGCGCGGTTTCTGGCCGGGCTCGACATCCCCGATCTGCTCGGCCGGTTTCTGGCCGATCCGGCAATGGCGCGGCCGATGGCCGAGGCGATCGCGGGGTCCCTGCCAAGGCTGCTGCAATCGGTCGAGGATGGCCGGCTGCGGCGGCTGTTCACCAGGTTGCTGCCGCGCATTGCCGGTGGTCCGGCCGCCGGGCGGGTGGTGGCGCGCGCACTTGCCTCGCTGGTGCAGAGCGGGCGGCATCAGGAGGTATTTTCATTCATTCTCGAACAATTGCGCGCCATGCTGCAAACCCGCGAGGCGGATTTGAAGCAGATCGTGCGCGAGCGGGTGCGCGAGCAGGGCGGCGTACTGGTCGGCTGGGCGGTCGGTGCCAATATCGCCTCGAAAGTGGTGAGCACGCTGAACACCGAACTCGACAGGGTCCGGCCGGATGGCTCGGAATTGCGCGCCGCCTTCGACGAATGGGTCGGCCGCGAGATCATCCGCCTGACCGAAGACCCGGCACGGGCGGCGGAACTCGGTGCTGCGCTGCGCGGCCTGGTCACGCACGAAACCATGCGGGCCTGGGGGCGCGATATCTGGGCCAGCCTGCGCGATGCCGTGGCGCAGGATGCCGGGCGGCCGGGCGGGCACAGCGTGGCCCTGATCGATACAGTGCTCGCCAATCTGGGCGGTATGCTGCGCGATGATCCCGGCACCCGCGCCCGGATTTCCACCGCCGCCGGCGCGGTGGTGGCGCGGCTGCTGCCGGCCGCACAGGTCGAAATCGCCGGGTTCATCGGCCGCGTCGTCGGCAATTGGGATGCCGAAACCATCACCGACAAGCTGGAACTCCGGGTGGGCAAGGATTTGCAGTTCATCCGGGTCAACGGCACGCTGGTTGGCTTTCTGATCGGCGGTGTGCTGTTCCTGCTGCTGCATTTCGGTTTTCATCAACAGGGTTAAGCATGCATATCCATATCCACGAGTTTCCCGACAGCCCGTTCCTGAAATTGACGGCGGATGAGTTTCATACGGCGGCGGCGCTGGCCGGGGCCGCCGGCCAGGGCCATCGGCTGACCATGGGCGAGAGTATCGCCGATTACGAGGCGGCGGCCGATACGCTCGAAGTGCTGATCGCAACGCCGGGTGCGGTGCGGCGGCTCGACCTGATGGGGGCACCGCACCTCAAGCTCATTCAGTCCACCGCCGCCGGCGTCGATGCGCTGGCGCCGTTTGATATGATCCCGGCCGGGGTGAAGCTGTTGAACAATCGCGGCGTGCATGCCGATCGGGCCGGTGAATTCGCGATCATGGCGATGCTGATGCTGACGACGCAGATGCAGTGCTTCGCGGCGGATCAACGCGCGCAGCGCTGGCAGCGCCGGCCCTCGGGCGTGGTGGCGGGGCGGCGGGCAACCATCGTCGGCGTCGGCGGCCTCGGCGGCGGCGCGGCGCGGCGGGCGCGGCAGTTCGGCATCCATGTCACCGGTATCCGCTTCGGAACCGATCCGCACCCGGATTGCGACGAAACGCTGCCGATCGCCGCGCTCGATACCGTGCTGCCCACCAGCGATTTTCTGCTCCTGGCCTGCCCGCTCACCCACGCGACACGCCACCTGCTCGATGCCAGGCGGATCGCCCTGCTGGCCGCCCATGCCGGGGTGATCAATATCGGCCGGGGCGGTCTGGTCGATCAGCCGGCGCTGATCGCGGCGCTGAACACCCATGCCATCGCCGGCGCGGTGCTCGACGTGTTCGCCGCCGAGCCGATCCCGCCGGGCGATCCGGTCTGGACGGCTGAAAATCTGATCATCACCCCGCATATCTCCTCGGATGATCCGGATCATTACAACGCCGCGACGCTCGCGAAATTCTTCGCCAACCTCGCCACACTGGCCGAAGGGCGCGACCCGCCGACCTTGGTCGATCTTTCGAAGGGCTACTGATCCCGATAGCGAAACCGGCGCATCTGCACGGCGTGATCCCGCTCGATCCGCCGCCGCTGCGCGGGGCTGAGCGCCGTGCGCCACTGGCCGGCGGTGCCGCTGCGAAAAAACGCCGCGGCCGCGCTCGCCGGGCGTTCGGCAAAACCGCGCGCCTGCTCCTGTGCCGCCAGCGTGGCGAACCCGCTCGCAGCGATTGCGCGTTCGAGGCGGGCCGCATCCGGGGTCGCGCCCAGAAACCGCACCACATCGCCGAACCCATCCACCGGATCGTCCAGCAGATCCTCATAGCGTAAAACCAGCAGCGTCGGATTGGGATTGGCGGTCCATGAAGCGACATGGCGCGACCACGAGCCGATGAACTCCAACACCTTGCGATCATCACCGCCGCTCACCGCCCGATCGTCCGCCAGCAGCGCGATCATCGCATCGAGCGTGATCCCCAGATGCGCCGCATACGACACCACCACATCGCGCGGGTCGCGCACCAGATAGATCGCCCGGTCCGTCACCTCCGGCGTGATCAGCGGCACGCCGTGGCTCACGATCGCCGCATTATGGGTCTTCACGAACACCCGCGCCGCATCCGCTCCCATCAGGTCGCGATGAACCAGCGGGCGCAGAAGCGCCAGCTCAGCCGCCCGATAGACGCGCGCCGGCCGCGGATCATGGCGGTGATACAGCGCCGCCCCGCTCTCCCCGGTGGTCAGATCGGTCAGGCGGTTGATGTCATACGGCGCCACATCGTCGGCCAGATAGTTATGGATAAAGGCACGCAGCCAAGTGTTGCCCGATTTCGGGTAGGCCGCCAGCCAGACCAGTTTGCCCATGCGCCGCGGTCAGGCAGGCGGCTTGCCATCGAGCGAGATTTTATTGGTCACCCGGATCATCTTGCTCACCGTCATCGACTGGCCGGTGAGACCCCAATGATACCGGTTGAACGACCCCGCCGTGTCGATATCGGCCAGTTTGCCATCGACCATCCGATAGGTCACCGCCATGTCGAACCGATGCGTCTGGCCATGATTGGTCAGCTTCCCCGCCATCACCGTACCGCCCTTGGTGCAGGTGCCGACATAGCGCGAGGTCGGATATTTGTCGGGATCAAGAAAATCCTTGGCCATCACCTGACCCCGAATGATCGCATTGGGCAAAGCCAGGCTGCGGGTCTGGAACGTGACATCGACCGAACAGGTCTTCGCCACCGGATCGAACAGGAGCGTGCCGGCAAGCTGGCGATACGTGCCGGTCACCGTGAATAAAATGGCGCCCGAATGCGTCTGCGCCAGCATATTGCCGGGCGTGAGCTGCAACGTCTCCGGCGCCGCCTGCGCCATGCCGCCACAAGCCAGCACAGCCAGACCCAGGGTGATGCAAAACGAGGCTCGGTTCATGTTCGCTCCTGCAATTTTTATCCATACCCTATGCCCGAGTTCCGGCTTCGGCACGAGGGGTGTCAGGCCCGGCGGCACCCATGAAAGACGGGTGGTATTCAAGGAAGGAGCGGCGTTGAAACGACCCGCCGGCACGACCACGTTCCCGAAGCGTCCGCGTCCATCGATTCAGGAGAGTATTCATGAAAATCCGCCACGTCGCGTTTTCCGCCGGACTGGCCCTGCTGGCAGCAGCCCCGCTCGCATGGGGCCAAACCGGCATGACCCCGGCCGATCAATCGTTCGCGGAATCGATGCAGCAGATGGATCAGGCAACCAAATCGATGCCGATGACCGGTAAAACCGACCAGGATTTCGTCATGATGATGGTGCCTCACCACGAAGCTGCCGTGACAATGGCTCAAACGGAACTGAAATACGGCAAATCGCCGTTCCTGAAGCGCATGGCCCGCAAAATCATCAAATCCCAGGATCACGAAATCAAACAGATGCGCCGCTGGCTGGCAAAACATCCCGGCACGCATTGAGGCAGAGCCGGATTGGATGTGAGTCGTAAGCAAGCACGGCGGGCGGTTTCGGCCCCTCGACCCCAGTAGAGCGCCTTGCCTTGCTTGCCTACGGCGCGGCCCCCAACCCGACCGCTACAAACGCGGCCCGGTCCGGTGGGCCGGAGGCAAAATGGAACAGCGTCGCCTGAGGGGCTAGCGCGATCAGGCTCGATGACACGGTGCCAAAGCCGTCGCGCGGCGCGACGTTGAGGGTGGTTTCGGCCGGTGCGGACTGGTCGGCGAGCAGGGCGATCCAACCCGACCAATCATTGGTTGATGGATCGGGGCGGGGGGCGGCTTCGAACCGGGGTTTGTAGCGCGCGATGCGCGGGTTGGCGGGATCGTTCGGATCGCCGGCAGTGATCATCGTGATACCTTGTGTGACCGGCGCAACCTGGGGCGCGCCGGATTCTAGGCCGCGAATCAGAAAACCGCCGCCGGCATCGGCGATCAGCATGTTGAAGCTGCGGTATGAGCCGGCGTCTAAGGTGGAGATGCGATCGGCGGCGGCGGCGGCGGTCGTGGCGCGCAGGGCGATCAGCGGCAGATCACCGCGGCTCGATTTCCCCGGCGCCGGACCCAGGCTGCCGGTGCGGTTCAACAATGCCGCGATGACGCCGTGATGATTGACGCCGAGCCACGTGCCGCCGGCCAGGCGATCGCGTCCGGCGGTGATTCCCGGCCAGAAGCGGGCAGGGGGGTCCCATGGGCGATCGAGCCGCTCATCGCGATTCGCCGCGATCACGATGGGCCAGGCCTCGGTCGGCAGAAAGGACAGAACGAGCGAACACATGCGGTTCAGGTAGGCGATGGGGTGTTCTTTGTAAAAACCACATCCCTCCGAAATCCCGGCCATGGCTGGCCCACAAGACGAAATTCCGGCACATAGGCCGGACACGGCATTCTTTTCGAGGCAAACAATGACAAGACCGGCCACCATGCGGCTGCACCACGATGACAATGTTCTGGTCGCCCTGGAGCCGCTCGCCAGCGGCAGCATCGCCGCGGGGATAACGGCGGCCGAGCGGATTCCGCGCGGCCACAAAATGGCGAGCACCGCGATCGCGCCGGGCGCGCCGATCCATAAATTCGGCCAGATCATCGGCTTTGCCGGTCAGGCGATCGCGCCGGGCGCCTGGGTGCATGAGCATAATGTGACGCTGCATGAGTTCGACCGTGACTATCAGGTCGAGTCCCAACCGACCGCCGTGGTTGAGCCAGCCGCCTCGTTCCAGGGGTTCCGCCGCGCCAATGGCCGGGCGGGCACGCGCAACTACATCGCGATTCTGAGCTCGGTGAACTGCGCCGCAACGGTCGCGCGCCAGATCGTGCGCCAGGCCGAAAAGACCGGCCTGCTCGACGCCTATCCGAATATCGACGGCATCGTGCCGCTCACCCACGGCACCGGCTGCGGCATGGCCGCGAACGGCGAGGGGTTCGAGACGCTCGAACGCACTTTGTGGGGTACCGCCTGCAACCCGAATATCGCCGCGGTCCTGTTCGTCGGCCTGGGCTGCGAGGTGTTTCAGATCGCGCGGATGAAATCGGCTTATGGCATTGCCGAGGGCGACGCGTTTCGGTCGATGACGATTCAGGAAAGCGGCGGCACGCCGGCCACCATCGCGGCCGGCCTCGCCGCGTTGCGCGACATGGCGCCAATTGCGAACGCCGCCACGCGCACCGCGATTCCGGCGTCCGAACTGGTGCTGGCGCTGCAATGCGGCGGGTCGGACGCCTATTCCGGCCTGACCGCCAACCCCGCGCTGGGTGCGGCGGTGGATAGTCTGGTGCGGCAGGGTGGCACCGCCATCCTGTCTGAAACGCCGGAAATCTATGGGGCGGAGCATCTGCTGGTGCGGCGCGCGGCCAGCCAGCGCGTCGCCGATGATCTGCTCGCGCGGATCGACTGGTGGCGAGCTTACGTGGCACGCACCGGCGATGAGATGAACAACAATCCATCCCCCGGCAACAAGGCCGGCGGGTTGACCACGATCCTGGAAAAATCGCTCGGCGCCGTCGCCAAAGGCGGCAGCGTGCCGCTGAGTGCGGTGGTCCGCTACGCCGAGCCGGTCACCAGCCGCGGCCTCGTGTTCATGGATACGCCGGGGTACGACCCGGTCTCCGCCACCGGCCAGGTGGCGGGCGGGGCGAATATTCTGTGCTTCACAACCGGCCGCGGCTCGGCATTCGGTTGCAAGCCGGTGCCCAGCCTGAAACTCGCGACCAACAGCGATCTGTACCGCCGGATGGAATCCGACATGGATATCGACTGCGGCGGCCAAAGGCCAGCAGATTTTCGACCGGCTAATCGAGATTGCCTCGGGTGCCGCAACGAAATCCGAGATTCTCGGCTATGGCGATAATGAATTCGTGCCTTGGCAGATTGGGGCGGTGATGTAGGAAGGGTAACGAAAGAAGACGTCTTTTTTGTAAAAAAGAAGCGAAAAACCTTTTTTAATTTGGGGCATGGGCGGTATCGCGGGCACGGCCAAGTTGGTGAAGTTTTTTTTGCTTCTTTTTTGTTCACAAAAAAGAAGACCTTCTCTCCCGTACGCTCCCGCGTCCGCCCCTTGCGGAGATGATTGAATTTAATATACGATCGACACCAATCGATCAGCCTAAAAAATTAAATCGATCAGAACGGGAAACGAACATGACAATCAAAATCCAAACCGGCCTCGTCAGTGCAGCTGTTTTCGCAGCCACGCTCGGCATCGCCACCGCGCAGGCCGCCAAAACGATCGATATCGGCCTGATCGCCGACCTGACCGGTCCAGCCGCGCTCAGCGGCAAGCACAAGGTCGATGGTGCCAAGCTCGCCGTCAACGAAATCAACGCCAAAGGCGGCATCAACGGCAAGAAAATCAAGCTGTTCGTCGAGGATGACCAGGGCAAGAACCAAGCCGGCGTCTCGGCTTATGAAAAGCTTGCCTCCAATCAGAACATCATCGCCATCATCGGCTCGGTCCGCAGCACGATTGTGAATGCGACGCTGCCCTACGTCGCGCGCGACAAAATCCCCACCATGATCGGCGGCACCGACCCGATGCTGACCCATGTCGACAATCAATGGGTGTTCCGCTTCCGCCCGAACGATACCTACGCCTCGCGCGCCATGGCTGGCTACGCCGTCGACTCGATGGGTGCCAAGAAAGTCGCGATCCTGTACGATACCGATGCGTTCGGCTCAGCCGGCAACCAACTCCTGAAAACCGCCTTCGCCAAGGACAAAACGCCGGTCGTCAGCGACCAAGGCTACACCACCGCGACGCGCGACTACACGTCCTTCCTCGAGAAAATCAAAAGCTCCGGCGCCAACTTGCTCGCCACCTACATGACGAACGCCGAAGACGAGGCCCAGATGCTTAAGCAACTGCGTCAGCTCGGCCTGAAAATCGAGATCATGGGTTCACCCTCGATCGCCACCGCCGTCTGCCTCCAGCTGGCAGGATCGGCCGTGAACGGCACCTATGGCGTGTCGGATTTCGTGGCCAACGGCAACCCACAGGCCCAGGCATTCACCGCCAAATACACCGCCGCCTATCATTCCGACCCCGATCTGTTCGGCGGCTGGGTGTATGATGCGATCAACGTGCTCTCGCAGGTCATCGCCAAGGACGGCACCTCCGGCCCCGCGATCCAGAAAGGCATCCGCGCCGTCAAAGGCTACAAAGGTGTCGAAGGCGTCTATAATTTCGATAACAAGGGCGATGGTCTGCACGGCTATTCGGTGGTGAAAATCACCGGCGGCAAGGTGCAGCTGATCAAATACGACGATTTCACCAAGTAACGCGGCCGGCCCGGCGCGTGTTCGTCGAATTCATCCAGCTCACGATCGCCGGCCTCGCGGTCGGCAGTATCTACGCGCTCGTCGCGCTGGGCTTCGTGCTGATCTACACCTCGGTCAATGTCGTGAATTTCGCGCAGGGCGATTTCGCGATGATCGGGGCGTATTTCATGGTCAGCCTCGTGCTCGGCGCGCACTGGCCCTGGTGGGTTGCACTGCCGCTCGCCATGGTGCTGACCGGCGCGGTCGGCGCGCTGTTCCAACTCGTGCTCTATCAACCGGTCCGCAACCGGCCGCGCAACTTCCTGCCGGTGATGATCGCAACCGTCGGCGCCTCGGTGTTTCTTGAGCAGGTGTTCCTGCTGATCTACGGCCCGGTGCCGTTCCAGTTGCCGGGCATATTCAAGGCGCAGTCCGTCAACATCGATGGCGTGTTCGTCTATCCGCAATACCTCGTGATCATCGTGGTGACTTCAGTGATGGTGACAGTGCTGAATTGGTTTCTAGAACGTACCAAACTCGGCAAGCAACTTCAGGCCACCGCGCAGGACGCCGATACCGCGCGCCTGATGGGCATTCGCGTCGCCCGCATGACCGCGCTGATCTTCGCGATCAGCACCGGCCTCGGCGGTCTCGCCGGCATTCTGATCGCACCGGTCTACACCGTGACGGCGGGTATGGGTTCGACCATCGCGCTAAAAGCCTTCGCATCCGCCATCGTCGGCGGCTTCGGCTCGATCAAGGGCGCCATCGTCGGTGGCCTGACCATCGGTCTCGTGGAAACCTATGGCGCCACCTACATTTCCGGCAGCTACCGCGACGCCTTTCCCTTCATCGTGCTGATCCTGTTTCTGATCTTCCGGCCCAGCGGTCTGTTCGGCGAGAAGGTCTCGCAGAAAGTATGACCAGAGCCGTCCTAAAATTCCTGCCGTTCCTGATCGCGCTCGCGCTGATCCCGATCTTCCTGCCTGGCGCCCGCCTCGGCTCATATTACCTCACGCTGCTGATCCTGTCGGTATCCTACGCGGTCGCGGCACTGGGTCTGACGATATTGCTCGGCTATTCTGGTCAGGTTTCGCTGGCGCAGGCCGCATTTTTCGGCATCGGTGCCTATGCCTTCGCCGTGCTCGCGGCCAAGCACGATGTGCCGTTCGGGTTTGCCGCCATCGCCGCGCTGATCATCACCACCGGCTTCGGCTTTCTGCTCGGGCTGATCTCGCTGCGCCTCGCCAGCCATTATCTCGCTTTGGTCACCATCGGGTTTCAGATCATCGTCGGGCTGGTGCTGAACAATTGGGCGATCGTCACCGGCGGGGCCGATGGTGTTTCCAACATTCCGCGCCCGGCGTTTTTCGGCATCGATTTCAGCCATGATCATTATTTCTATTGGCTGAGCATCGCCTGCCTCGGCATTGCCTCCTACCTCGTCTATCGCCTGCGCCACTCGCGCCTCGGCGGGGCATTGCTCGCGCTGCGCGAAGACGAAATCGCCGCCGCCTCCAACGGCATCAGCCTGTTCTGGACCAAGATCCTCGCGTTCACCGCCTCCGCCACGCTTGGCGGCCTCGGTGGAATTCTTTACGCATCCGGATCGATGTACATCAGCCCCAACGTGTTCGACTTCAATCAATCGGTCTCGTTTTTCGCAATGACGCTGGTGGGTGGCCAGGAATCCATCGTCGGCACCACGCTCGGTGCGGCGCTGATCACCTTCCTGCCCGAAGTGCTGCGGTTTCTGCACGCCTATTACATCGCGGTGTACGGCGCGCTGGTCGTCATCGTCATCCTGTTCATGCCCCAAGGCCTGTACGGCATGCTGCTGCGCGGGATCGATGCGCTGCGCCACATGGTGTTCCGCTCTCCGGCCGAAGGCGCCGCCGTGCCGGTTGCGGCGCAGCGGCAGCATAGCCTTAAACGCCCGGTCGCAACCAACGACCCGATCCTGCAGATCACCGGCCTGCGCAAGCATTTCGGCGGTATCAAGGCGGTCGACGGGGTGGATTTCACCATCTGCCGCGGCGACATCGCGGTGCTGATCGGCCCAAACGGCTCCGGCAAGACCACAGCACTCAACGTGCTCAGCGGCGTCTATACCGCAACCGCCGGTAGCATCAGCTTCAACGGCACCGACATCACCAACCGCCGTCCCGCCGAAATCAACCGCCTCGGCATTACCCGCACGTTCCAGAACATCCGCCTGTTTCCGGAACTCACGGCGCTCGAAAATGTGGTGATCGGCTATTACCCGAAAGGTACCGTCGGGCTGCTCGGCACGCTGTTCGCGCGTCGCCGCGGCTTCATCGAGGACCGCGAAGCCACCGCGCGGGCGCGCGAAACCCTGCGCCTGCTCGGGTTTTCCCGGTTCGACATCAAGGCGAAAAACCTGCCCTACGGCCAGCAGCGCGTCGTCGAAATCGCGCGCGCCATCGTTTCGGGTCCAGAATTGTTATTGCTCGATGAACCGGCCGCCGGCATGAACCGCGAGGAAACCGCGGCACTATCCGAAATCCTTTACCGCATCCACGATCTCGGCCTGACCATCCTGCTGATCGAGCACGACATGTCCTTCGTCGCCAGCGTCGCCACCCGCGCCTATGTGATGGATTTCGGCCAGAAAATCAGCGAAGGAACCGTCGCCCAGGTGCTCTCCGATCAAAAAGTCATCAAGGCCTATCTGGGCGACGATGCAGAATATGCTTGAAGTCCGCAACATCAGCGCCCGATACGGAAACGTAACAGCATTGCACGATGTCAGCCTCACGGTCGGGCAGGGTGAAATCATCGTGCTGCTGGGCGTCAACGGTGCCGGCAAATCCACCACGCTCAAAACCATCTCCGGCCTGCTGCACCCGGTGCGCGGCGGCATCACGTTCGAGGGCGAGGCGATCGACCGGATGAGCCCGGAATCGATCGTCCGGCGCGGCATCGCCCATGTGCCGGAAGGCCGCCACGTCTTTCCCGGCCTGACAGTGCGCGAAAACCTGGTGATGGGCACGTCGAACCGCAAAGTGACCCGCGCCGAAACCGAATCCGACATCGAACGCATCCTCGAGATTTTCCCCGATCTGAAACGGCTCTACACCCAGATGGGCTGGTCGCTCAGCGGCGGCCAACAGCAGATGCTCGCGATCGGGCGCGGCCTGATGGCGCGGCCGAAACTGCTGATGCTCGATGAACCCTCGCTCGGTCTGGCACCGGTCATCATCAAGCAGGTATTCCGCACCATCAAATCGATCAATGAAGCCGGCATGACCATTCTGCTGGTCGAGCAGAACGTCGGCCTCAGCCTGAAAATCGCCCACCGCGCCTATCTGCTGGAAACCGGCCGCATGATCCGGACCGATACCGCCGATGCCCTGCGCGAGGATGATGGGTTTCGCAATGCGCTGCTCGGTGTGACGGCCGACGAGTAAGACGGTCACAGAGTTCCGTTAGCGCCCGGCAGTCTCGCGCGGCACCTGCGCACGGATGTGGGCTCTTTACAAGATCGTCATGTTCCTGTTATCTCCCAGACACAAAGTTGTGTACCGCACAGCACGAGGGGATAGATAATTTCATGCGTCGGCTAATCGCTGCGATCGGTCTGACAGCGCTGTCAGGCTTTGCACTTTCCTGCGTTGCCCACGCGGCCTGCGCCCCTGGGGATTTCACAAATTCTCAAGCCGCCCAGGGCAAAGTCTTGTACGATGCCAATTGCGCGTCCTGCCACATGACCGATCTGTCCGGCGGGTCCGGTCCGGCGCTGGGTGGTGCCAAGTTCAAATCCTACCTCGATTTCACCAAGATCACCGGTGCACAATTACTGTCGTTCATCACCGCGCAAATGCCGTATCAGGCACCCGGCAGCCTGAAACCGGCGGAATATCAGTCGATTTTTGCCTATATATTGCAGAAAAACCAGTACAAAGCTGGCGATGTGTCGCTGACCGACCATACCGCCGCCTGCATCGCCATGCTGCCCTATCCGGGTAAGTCCTGAACACCATCCGATTACCCGTCGTGCGTTAGTCGTCTTCACACGTCAAACGAGGAACTTCCAATGACAAATTCCATCCCGTCGAGCCGGCTGGCGCGTCGGTTGCGCGCTGGCGTGCTACCGGCCGCAGCGCTGCTGTGCCTCGGCATGGCGCACACCGCCTTCGCCGGCGCCACCGAGGCAGCAGGCTCGGAAACCGGCGGCAAAACCGAAGTCGCCGGCAAGACGATCACCGCCAACGTCGCCGTCACCTCGGGCATGATCGAGGCCGCACCGAAAAGCGGCGCGAACTGGCTGGTCACCGGCCGCGATTACGACAATTCACGCTTCTCGCCGCTCAAGCAGATCAACGCCGGCAACGTCGCGCATCTCACCCCGGTAGCGATCGCGCAGACCGGCTTCACTGCCAGTTTCGAAACCACGCCGATCGTCGTCAACGGCATCATGTACCTGACCACGCCGATGGTGAACGACAAGCAGGCCCTGGTCGCCATGAACGCGGCAACCGGCGCCACGCTGTGGACCTACACCTACACCGACGGCACCAACCAGATCTGCTGCGGCCCGGTCAACCGCGGCGCGGCGGCGGCCGATGGCAAAGTGTTCATGCTGACGCTCGATGACAAATTGATCGCGGTCGATGCCGCAACCGGCAAACAGGCGTGGATGAGCACGGTCGCCGATCCGCGCTACGGCTATTCGGAAACCATGGCGCCCACCGTCTACAAAAACATGGTGCTGATCGGCAGCGCCGGCGGCGAATGGCCGATCCGTGGCTTCGTCGCCGCCTACGACGTCAAGACCGGTAAAAAGATCTGGCAGTTCAACACCACCAATAAGGAAAAAAGCTGGTCCGGTGATTCCTGGAAGACCGGCGGCGGCACGGTGTGGACCACGCCCACGGTCGATGCCAAGCGTGGCCTGCTGATTTTCGCAACCGGCAACCCGAACCCCGATCTGAACGGTGCCTCGCGTCTCGGCGACAATCTCTACACCGACTCGATCGTCGCCCTGCATGTCGATACCGGCAAACTCGCCTGGTATTATCAGGAAGTGAAGCACGACGTGTGGGATTACGATGCGGTCAGCAACGTCCTGCTGTTCGACACCAAGGTGAACGGCAAAACCGTCCCCGCGGCGGGCGAGGCCGGCAAGACCGCATGGTTCTACATCGTGAACCGCGAAACCGGTAAGCTGATCCGCAAATCCGAACCGTTCGACAAACAAAAGAACATGTTCGCCCAGCCCACGCTCGCGGGCGTGCAGATGCTGCCGGGTGCCAACGGCGGCGCCGAATGGTCGCCCCCGGCATTCTCGCCGCTCACGCACGAGGTTTACGTGCTGGGCATGAATCAGTTGATGACGTTCAGCAACGAAAAAAACAGCCCGGCCATCCCCGGCCAGATCCGGCTCGGCAGCACCTTCAAGAACGTCCCGCACGGCGTGCAGGATGGCACACTAACGGCCATCAACGTCGATTCCGGCAAGATCGCCTGGAACGACCACATGCCCCAACCCATGATGGGCGGCGCGTTGGCGACGGCCGGCAATCTGGTGTTCACCGGCGAAGGCAACGGCTGGTTCGATGCAATGGACGCCAAAACCGGCAAACGCCTGTGGCGCTTCAACCTCGGCGCCGGCGTCAACGCCCCGCCGATCGCCTACAGCGTCGCCGGCCGTGAATACATCGCCGTCGCCGCTGGCGGCAATTTCCAGCTCAGCTACCCGTACGGCGACACGGTGGCGATTTTTGCCCTGTCGAAATGAGTTGACAGTCGAACCTGCCGCCCGTGATCCGGGCGTCAGGTTCGTTGGCGTTCCGTCCGATCTTGTTCGGAAGGTTTGAGCGATGCGCGCGCCGTTTTCGAGCGATATGCGCATAAGTTGACGCGCTAGCGGCGCCATAATCCCGTGAAATCGATCGATAAAACATAAACCTAAAGCGTTAAGCTGAAAGCATAACGCTCTAGGTACCGGTTCGCCTTAATTTCACGCCACCCGCCACCCGCCACCCGCCACCCAACGCCCTCACAACCCCTCGATTTCCATTGACAGTACCCGGCCTCCCTGATTATTCCAGCGGACCATAAATAAATAATCACCCAGAAGGTCACGGTGGCAAACGATCGAGGAAACCGGAGTGGCGGCGATGATGCCGAGTTGGCGACGCGCGCGGCCTGGCTCTATTATGAGGCGTCGCTGACCCAGGCCGAGATCAGTGCGGAGTTACGGGTCCCGCCGGCCAAGGTCCAGCGCCTGATCGCGCGCGCGATGCGTGACGGCCTGGTCCGAATTCTGATCGAAGGCGACATGGCCGGTTGCCTCACGCTCGAGCGCGCCTTGTCCACCGCGCATGGGCTCAATTTCTGTCGTGTCGTGCCGGCAATCCCCGGCGTCGCTCCGTTTTCCGGCCTTGGCCGGGCCGCGGCGGCCTATTTATATGGCGCGATCGAAAGTGGCGCGCATCGCATCATCGGCGTCGGTCATGGTCGCAGCCTGGCCGCGATGGTCGATCACATGCCCCATATCGAGCGGCCCGATCTGACGCTGGTGTCCGTGATCGGCGGCGTGCCGCGCCGGGTCGGCGCCAATCCGTTCGATGTGGTGCATGCCCTGGCCGAAAAGACCAATGCGGCGGCTTGGGTCATGCCGGTGCCGTTCTACGCGAACGACGCGGACGACCGGGTGGTGCTGTTGCGCCAGCGCGGCGTGACCGAGACGCTCGATCTGGCGGCGCGGTCGAGCTTGTTTGTCATGGGCATCGGCGAGGTCACGGAGTCGGCGTTTCTCTGCCAGAGCGGCATGATGCTGGCGAGCGAGATTGCCGAGGCGCGCGCGCTCGGCGCGGTGGGCGAGGCGTTCGGCACCTTCTACGATCAGGCCGGCCAGCGCATCAGCACCACGCTGCACGACCGGGTGATTGCGGTGGACATGGACGCGATGCGCCATCGCGAGGTGCTGATGGTCGCGGGTGGCATCGAAAAACTGGCGGCGTTGCGGGCCATGCTGAACACCGGCCTGCCGACCGGGTTCATCACCGATGAGCCAACCGCCCGCGCGCTGCTTGGCGCCACGAAGTGACAAAGTACCGCGCCATGGCCGCATTCTGGCACAATTTCGCCGCCTTTCAGGAGATGAGCCCTTGAGCGAACCGACCTGGCGCTGCGCCGTCATCGCCGATGATTTCATGCTGCCCGCCATGTTCGAATCCGCCATCCACGCCGCCTGCGGCGATGCGGTCGCGGTGCGGTCGATGCAGCTGCCCTGGCCCGATCGGCCGATGGTGCAAGCGAGCGACGCACCCGCGCTTGCCGGCATCAGGGAGTTCCTCGGCGATCCGGATGACATCGCAGCCTTCATTGGCGAGTCCGAAATGGTGGTGACGCATCTCGCCCCGCTCTCGGCCAGCGTCATCGCGCGTCTGCCCCGCTTGCGGCTGATCGGCAGCGTGCGCGGCGGCCCGGTGAACATCGACCGCGCGGCGGCCAAGGCGCGCGGCATCGAAGTGGTCAACACGCCTGGCCGCAACGCCAGTGCGGTGGCGGAATTCACCATCGGCTGCATCCTCGCCCAGACGCGCCAGATCACCGTCGCGCACGAGGGGATGCGCCGGCGCATCTGGCGCGGTGATCTCTACCGCGCGGACCGCACCGGGCGTGAATTGCGGGAACTCACGGTCGGCATCGTCGGCTACGGGCAGATCGGCCGGCGCGTGGCGAAGCTGCTGGCACCGTTCGGCTGCCGGATCATCGTGGCCGATCCCTACGCAACCCTCGCCCCGGAGGATGCCGCCGCCGGCGTCACGCTCTGCCCGCTCGCCACGCTGCTGGCCACCGCCGATGTCATCACGCTGCACCCGCGCGTCACCCCGGAGACGACCAACATGATCGATGCCGCGGCCATCGCCACAATGAAGCGTGGTGCGATCATCATCAACACCACGCGCGGCGCGATCATCGACTATGCGGCACTGACCGAGGCTCTCGCGTCCGGCCAGCTCGGCGGCGCAGCGCTCGATTGCTACAGCATCGAACCGCCGCCCGATGACTGGCCGCTGCTCGACCTGCCGAACGTCACGCTGACCCCGCATATCGCCGGCGCCTCGCTCGAGAACGTGCGCGTCGCCACCAGCATGATCGCGACCGAAATCCACCGGTTCATCACCGGCCTGCCGCCGCTGAACCCATGCTAGCCCTCGGCATCGATATCGGCACCTCCGGCGTGCGCACGGTCGCGATCGATCCGGCCGGCGCGGCGCAGGGCCAGGGCAGTGCTCGCATCGCGGCCGAGGCCAGGCGCGATCCCGCTGCAATCTGGCGCGCGGTTGGCGAAGCCCTGGATGCGCTGCGCCCGTCGATCGACATGGCCGCCATTGCCGCCCTCGCGGTCGATGGCACGTCCGGCACCATGATCATGACCGATGCCGCCGGCGCACCAACCGGCCCGGCCACACTCTACAACGATCAGGCGACGCCGGCCGCCGTCGCGCGCATCGGCGCAATCGCCCCCCGCGACAGCGCCGCCCACGGCACCACCTCACCGCTGGCCCGCCTGCTCGATGGCGCAGAACCCGCCAGCGGACATCTGGCCTTGCACGAAGCGGATTGGATCACCCATCGCCTGGGCGGACCACTCGGCGTTTCGGATGCCAATAATGCGCTGAAAACCGGCTACGATCCGGTCGCCGGCGCCTGGCCGGGCTGGATCGACCAGCTCTCCCTGCCCGTCGCGCTGCCCCGCGTGGTCGCACCCGGCACAATCCTCGGCCCGATCGCGGCCGCCATCGCCGCGCGTTTCGGCTTCGACCCTGAATTGCGCCTGGTCGCCGGCACCACGGATGGCTGCGCCTCCTTCCTCGCAACCGGCGCCGACCAGCCGGGCGATGGCGTCACGGCACTGGGCTCGACGCTGACGCTCAAACTCCTGTCGGACCAGCCGGTGTTCGCGCCGGATTACGGCGTCTACAGCCATCGGCTGCTCGGCAATTTCCTGCCCGGCGGCGCATCGAGCGCCGGCGCGGCGGTGCTCGCGCGCTATTTCACCCCGGCGCAGATCGGCGACCTCAGCCGCAGCATCGATCCGCGCCGGGACTCCGGGCTCGACTACTACCCGCTGCCCGCCCCCGGCGAGCGATTCCCGATCAACGACGCCACGCTCGAACCACGCCTGTCACCGCGCCCGGCGAACGATGCGCTGTTCCTGCACGGCCTGCTCGAAGGCCTCGCGCGGATCGAGGCGCTGGGATACCGCAGGCTGGCCGCCCTCGGCGCGCCCCGCCTGCGCCGCGTGCTCACGGTCGGAGGCGGTGCGGTCAACCCGGTATGGACCGCGCTGCGCGCCCGCATCCTCGGCGTCGATGTCACCGCCGCCGCCCAGACCGAGGCAGCCTACGGCACTGCGCGCCTCGCGCTGCGGGGGCTGGCATGATGCGCGCCAGCGAAATTCCCGGCCTGTCCGCCCTGGCCGAGGATGCCGATGCGTTCCTGATCGACCAGTTCGGCACGATCCACGACGGCGAACGCCCCTATCCCGGTGCCATCGAATCCCTGCGCGCAATCCGTGCCGCGGGCAAGCGGATCATTCTGCTCTCCAACTCTGGCCGCCGCGCCCCCAACAACAACGCCCGGCTCGATGCCATGGGCTTCACGCCCGATTGCTACGATGCCTCGCTCTGCTCGGGTGAAATCGGCTGGGCCGCGCTGCACGAAGACCCTTTGCCCTGCCTGCAAAGCCGCTGCCGCGTGCTGCTGCTGGCGCGCGATCCAGCACTCGACATCCTCGATGGGTTCGACATCGAAGCGGTCGACAGCATCGAACAAGCCGATCTGATCATGCTGGCCGGCTCGCAGACCGATCGCTACGGTTACGACGCGCTCTGGGCGAACATCCGCCCCGGCATCGCGCGCGGCGTGCCGCTGGTCTGCACCAACCCCGATCGGCTGATGCTGGCCGGCGGCACCTTGCACCCTGGCGCCGGCACCCTCGCCGAAGCCTATCGCAACGAGGGCGGCTTCGTCCGCTGGTACGGCAAGCCCCACCCGAAACTCTATCAGGCGGCGTTCGCCCTGCTACCCGGCGTGCCGCGCGCGCGTATTTTCGGCGTGGGCGACAGTATCGAACACGATATCGCCGGCGCCGCCGCGCGCGGCTGCGCGAGCGTGCTGGTCCGCACCGGCATCATCACCGGGCTCGACGATGCAGCACTCGAAGGCGAAATGATCCGCTTCGCGAGCCGCCCAACCGCCGTCATGGCAAAATTCGAGTGGTAGTCTCGCGCTCTACGCCGCCGAACGGATCGCAGCCTTGCGGATGTCGGCATCGACCCCGTCCGCAAAGCTCGCGAAATTCGCCTCGAACCGGCCGATCAACTCCGCCGCCTGGCGGTCATAGGCCGCCTGATCGGCCCACGCCTGCCGCGGATTCAGCAACGTGCCCGGCACGCCCGCGACCGCATCGGGGATCATCAGGCCGAATGCCGGATCGGGATGAAAACTGGCATCATCCAGCGCGCCTGAAAGCGCCGCGTTCAGCAGCGCGCGGGTATGCGCGATCGGCATCCGCTTGCCGGTGCCATAAGCGCCGCCCGACCAGCCGGTGTTCACCAGCCAGCACGACACGTTGTGCTCGGCGATCAATTTGGCCAGCAATTCGCCATACACACGCGGCTCGCGCGGCAGGAACGGCGCGCCGAAACAGGTCGAAAACGTCGCCTGCGGCTCGCGGCCGAGCCCTTTTTCCGTCCCCGCCACCTTGGCGGTATAGCCTGACAGGAAATGATACATCGCCTGCGCCGGCGTCAGTTTCGCGAGCGGCGGCAGCACGCCGAACGCATCGGCGGTCAGCATCACCACATGCTTCGGCTGCCCGCCACGGCCCGAGCGTTCCACGTTCGGGATAAACTCGATCGGATAGCACGAGCGGGTATTCTCGGTCAGCGTCCGGTCGGCCAGATCCACCACGCCGCGCGGGTCCGCCACCACGTTTTCCAGCACGGTGCCGAACCGGTGCGACGCCGCAAAAATCTCCGGCTCCGCTTCCGCCGACAGATCGATCACCTTCGCGTAGCAACCGCCCTCGAAGTTGAAAATCCCGCCTTGGCCCCAGCCATGCTCGTCATCCCCGATCAACCGCCGGGCCGGATCGGACGAGAGCGTGGTCTTGCCGGTGCCGGACAGGCCGAAAAACAGCGCGACGTCCTCATCCTTGCCGACATTGGCGCTGCAATGCATCGGCAGCACGCCGCGCTCGGGCAGCATCCAGTTCATCACCGTGAAGATCGATTTCTTGATCTCGCCGGCATATTGCGTCCCCGCGATCACGATTTTCCGCTCCGCGAACGACAGCGCGATCGCCGTGCTGCTGCGCACGCCATCGATCGCCGGGTCCGCCTCGAATTCCGGCGCGTGCAGAATGACGTAATCAGGCGTGAACCCCGCCAACTCGCTGGTCTTCGGGCGGATGAACATGTTGCGCGCAAACAGCGCCTGCCAGGCGTTGGTGGTGATCAGCCGCACCCGGATGCGGTTGTCCGGATCGGCGCCGGCGAACAAATCCTGGCTGAAAATCTCGCGATCCTGCAAATACGCCTGCACGCGGCCCTTCAACGTCGCGAAATGCGCGCTCGACAGTTTCTGATTGATCTTGCCCCACCAGATATCCTTGGTGGTGGCAGGCTCATCGACCACGAATTTATCGGCAACCGAACGCCCGGTATGCACCCCGGTCTGCACCATCAGCGCGCCATCCGCCGAAAGCCGCCCCTCGCCGCGCCGGATCGCATGGGCGACCAGCGCGGGCGCGGTCAAATTGGCGTGCAGCACCGCAACCCGCCCCACGCCGGAGCAGGCGAGATAGGCAGCGTTGTGCACGGTACTGTCGATGGCAGCATGATCGGATACGTTCACGTCGATGGACTTCCCTTGGATCGTTGATCAGCAATGTCGTTAGACGCATATATGAAACGCCTTTCGGCTTTTGCCAAACCCGAAACACGCAATTCATACCTGCGTCGGCGGCGCGATATTGTTCATTTCGATCATTAATTCGCCGTAAACGCGCAAGCTTCGGCGTAACGCCACCCGCAACACCCGATCCTCACGCGCCAGATCGAACCCGTCGGCGTCCAGCGTCACCATCCGCCAGCCATCCCCGGCACCGCCATGGCGATGCGCCATCGCATCGATCTCGCCGGCCCGCTCCCGGTTCGCCGCCGCCATCGCCGCCGCGGCCGCCGCCTCATCGCACAGCGGCCCGGTCATCGGGCCAAGCCGCGCCACATCAAGCGTCGCGGCCCGGGCAAACCCGCCGACATACCGCGCCGCCACCGTGCTCAGCCGATACACGCCGAAATCGCCAAAACCCGCATAAAACCCGGCATAGGGATGCACGGCCAAATACCGCGCCCGGTCCGCCGGATCGTCCGACCGCTCGGCATCGCACACCAGCGACAGCCGCGGGCTGGTCTGCGGATTGACCTCGGTCGCCGCCCCGCTCACCATCAACGCACATCGCCCATCCCGATCGAGCGCGCGGGTATGCGCCGATAATTGCGACAGCAGCACGATCGCCGCACCATCCAGCGTCACCGCCGGCGTCACCAGCGCAAGCGCGGGATACTCATCCTCGATCACCGCCAAACTCGCCGCCCGCGCAGCCCGCAGCAACAGCCGCGCTTCACGATGGATGTCGTTCTGTGGTTCCCTCAGGTCTTGCATTGTTGCCTTATTCCCGTCACGTCACTGCACCATTGTTACGTCCAAATCCCCGCTGAAGCAGAGACGATGAAACATACAATTGCCCTGGTTGACGATGACCGCAATATCCTTGAATCGGTCCAGATGACGCTGGAACAGGAAGGCTTCCTGGTCCGCACCTATACCGATGGCGAATCCGCCCTCCAGGGCCTGATGGCCCGCCCGGTCGACCTCGCCGTGCTCGATATCAAAATGCCGCGGATGGACGGCATGGAACTGCTCCAACGCCTGCGCGCCCGCTCCGCCATGCCGGTCATCTTCCTCACCAGCAAGGACGACGAACTCGACGAATTGATGGGCCTGCGCCTCGGCGCCGATGACTACATCACCAAACCCTTCAGCCAGCGCCTGCTGCTGGAACGCATCCGCACCCTGCTGCGCCGCAACGAGGCCAGCCGCGCCGAAGGCTCCGGCGCCGCCCCCACCGGGCTGATCGCGCGCGGCAACCTCACGCTCGATGAAACCAAACACCAATGCCTCTGGAAAGGGCTGGATATCCAGCTCACCGTCACCGAATTCCTGCTGGTCAAAGCCCTCGCCGCCCGCCCCGGCATGGTCAAATCCCGCGACCAGCTGATCGACGCCGCTTACGGTGAAAGCGTCTACGTCGACGACCGCACGATCGACAGCCATATCAAACGCCTCCGCCGCAAATTCCGCGCCCTCGATGAAGAGTTCGACCAGATCGAGACGCTCTATGGCATCGGCTATCGCTACAAAGAGGCATGATGGCGCTGGGTTCCCGGGCACAGGCGGAAAGGCGCAGCAAGGACTTCTTTTTTGTAAAAAAGAAGCAAAAAACTTTTGTTAATCTAGCGCGCAGTTGGTTTCACTGCGCGAGCCTATCCGCATGACCACGCCAGCCCCCGCCCTATCGCCCTGGCGCATCTCGCCCCTGCTGCGCCGCATCCTGCTGGTCAACGCCCTGCCGCTCGCCCTCATCGTCGCGGCCCTGCTCTACCTCGA
The DNA here is from genome assembly GCF_002282635.1 of Acidiphilium sp. 34-64-41. Lineage (NCBI taxonomy): Bacteria > Pseudomonadati > Pseudomonadota > Alphaproteobacteria > Acetobacterales > Acidocellaceae > Acidiphilium > Acidiphilium sp. 34-64-41. The sequence continues at coordinate 28,949 of NZ_NCJX01000042.1, forward strand.
TCAATACCAGCACGGCCTGCTCACCGCCGAAGTCACGGCTCTCCGCGAACAAGCCCGCATCTACGCCGGCGCCCTCGCCGAATCCGCCGTCCAGACCAACGCCGCCAACCAGCCCACCATCAACCCCGACCTCGCCCGCCCGCTGCTCTACCGCCTGATCGAACCCACCCCCAACGCCCAGGCCCTGATCTACGGCAACGACGGCCAGGTCATCGCCAACTCGCGCATCCGCCAAGGCCCCGGCGGCGCCATCATCACCGAACCTCTGCCCTCCGTCCGCCCGCGCGGCGATTTCGACCGCGCCGTCAGCTTCCTCTACGACCAGTTCCTCGCCTTCCTGCCCAACCCGGATATCGAAACCACAGGCGCCAACGGCGCAGCCGCCGGCCTCGGCTGGCAACCCAGCGTGCGCGAAGCCCTGCGCCTCACCAGCGCCAAACCCGACCACCAGGCCGCCCCCTTCATCCGCCGCGCACCCGACGGCCGCCTCCTCGTCACCGTCGCCGAACCCATCATCCGCTCCAAACAATCCGTCGGCGTCGTCCTGCTCACCCGCGAAGCCACCGAAGTCGATCGCGCCGTCTTCGCCATCCGCGTCTCCATCCTCGGCCTGTTCGTCCTCGCTCTCGTCCTCACCGTGCTGCTCTCCGCCTACCTCGCCCGCACCATCGCCACCCCGCTCCTCCGCCTCGCCGTCTCCGCCAGTCGCCTCCGCGAAGGCCGCGCCGCCTTGGCCGAACCCGTGCCCCCCGCCATCGCCGCCCGCCAGGATGAAATCGGCACCCTCGCCCGCGCCCTCGCCGACTCCGCCCACGCCCTCTGGGCCCGCATGGACGCCATCGAACGCTTCGCCGCCGACGTCGCCCACGAAATCAAAAACCCGCTCTCCTCCATCCGCTCCGCCATCGAAACCATCCGCCGCATGGACGACCCGGTCCGCGCCGCCCGCCTGTTCGACATCATCGCCCAGGACGTCCAACGCCTCGATCGCCTGATCTCCGATATCAGCGACTCCTCGCGCCTCGATTCCGAAATGTCGCGCACCGCCATGGAACCGGTCGACCTCGCCCCCATCCTCTCCGCCCTGGCCGAAATCCACGACGCCACCCGCAAGGACAACGACCCCGTCCTGGTGCTCGACGCGCCAGCCTCAGGCCTCACAATCCGCGGCGCCGAAAGCCGCCTCGTCCAGGTCCTGCGCAACCTGATCGGCAACGCCGTCTCGTTCAGCCCACAAAACGGCAAAATCTGGCTCCGCGGCCGCGAAACCGGCAATATCATCGAAATCGCCGTCGAAGACGAAGGCCCCGGTATCCCCGACGCCAAATTGAACGACGTGTTCGACCGATTCTACTCCGAACGCCCCCAGACCGAGAGCTTCGGCAGCCACTCCGGCCTCGGACTCTCCATCTCCCGCCAAATCGTCGAAGCCCATCGCGGCCGCATCACCGCCGAAAACCGCCGCAACAGCACCAACACCATCACCGGCGCCCGCTTCGTCATCCGCATCCCGCGCGGCTGACCCGCCCGCCGGGCGCATATGCCTGGGTGAGTGCTCGTAAGTAAGCAAGGCGGAGGGAGAGCCCCTGGTCTTCCTTACTTTACGGCTACTCACCCAGCCCTAAGCCTCCAGCAGATCGGTCAGCGGTGCGAAGATCTGAGCAGCGGCGTAGTGGCGGCTGATGAAGGCGAGGGCGTCGGCTTCGATCGGTTGTTGCGCGAGCGCGGCAAGGATCGTGGCGCCGAAGGTCGCGGGATGATCCGCGACGAAAATCGGCGGGCGGCTATCGCAGGCAAGGCCGGTGCGGGCTTCGTTGGTGGCGACGGTCCAAAGCCCGTGTCGTGCGTAATCGAGCAGTTTCACCTTCAACCCAGACCCGGTGCGCAGCGGCGCGATCGCCAGGGCCGCGCCGTGCAGCGCGGGGGCCAGGTCCGCGAGGCGCCCGAGGCGCCGCACCCCGGGCGGCATCCGCCCAATGGCGATGCCGCAATCCCCGGCGAGATCGAGCGCGATCTGCGGCCGCGCGGCGCGCAATCCCGGCCAGATCGCATCGAAAAACCAGCGCAGCCCATCGAGATTCGGGAGCGTATCGCTGCCGACGAACACCAGCCGATCGGGATCGCGCCGCACGCCCTGCGGCCGCGGCTGCGTGGCGGCGGGCATCGGCACGGTAATGACCGGCCGATCCGGGCACATGTCGCGCAGAAACGCGGCCTCTTCAGGCTGAATCGCAACGATCGCCCCGGCCCGGTCGAGCAGCACAGCCTCATCCTGACGGGTCAGGGTCGCGGGTTCGACCCGATAGCCCGCCATTTTCAGCGCGGCGTGCCGGCGGTGGAACAGATCATGCGTCACCACGACCGCGCGCATACCCTGCAGTTCCGGCCGATCCAGCAGCCGGGTGCGGAACATGGTGTCGATCAGAATGAAATCCGGCGGTGCCGCGGCAATCCGCGCGCCGATCCAGGCGGCCTCATCATCGGATATAAAAGCGCCGAGTACCACATCATTGCCCCGCGCCTGCCGGCCGCCGCGCCACAGCCGGCCCGGCAGAACCGCCCGGGCCAGGGCGGCACCGGCGGCGCGCGGTTCCGCCGCGGTCAGAAACCGCCCGGTCTGCACCAGGCGCGGGCCCAAAACGCTGGCAAACGGCCCGCCTTTGGCCAGCCGCATCACGGGTAGGGGCAAGCGCGGCCGGGTCAAATACAAATCCACCCGATGCCCGCGCGCGCTTAAATGGCTGATCAGCGCATGATTATAGGCAAGATGCCCGGCCGTTCCCGGTCGCGGCAGCTCATCGGTAACGAAGCTGAAGCGTCTAGGTCGCAGCGGTCTTCGCGATCCCGTTCTGCTCGAACAGCGTCTGCAACTCGCCCGACTGGAACATCTCGGTCACGATGTCGCAGCCACCGACGAACTCGCCCTTGACATAAAGCTGCGGAATCGTCGGCCAGTTCGAAAACGCCTTGATCCCGTCACGCAATTCCGCATCTTCCAGCACATTGGCGGTCTTGAACGGCACGCCGCTATGCGTCAAAATCTGCACCACCCGCGCGGAGAATCCGCACTGCGGAAACATCGCGGTGCCTTTCATGAACAGCATGACCGGATTTTCGGTAATGCTGGCCTTGATCGCGGTGAAGGCGGGGTTGTCGGTCGTCTGGCTCATGAAAATTCTCCTGAAACGCGTTGTATCGGCTATTCGGGTGCCGAGGTCTGCAGCGCCAGCGCGTGCAACGCGCCGCCCATCCGGCCCTGCAACGCGGCATACACCATCTGATGCTGGCGCACCCGCGGAATGCCCCGGAACTGTTCGCTGGTTACTGTCGCGGCGTAGTGATCGCCATCCCCCGCCAGATCCTCAACCGTGATTTTTGCGTCCGGCAGGGCGGATTTGATCAATTGTTCAATTTCAGCGACCGACATGGCCATGATGCTATCCTTGGTGGCGTCAGGCGAACCAGCGCGCAAAGAAGTGTTCATGCGCTGTTCGCATTTCTGCCACAGATATGGCGGTGCCGTCATGCAGTGTCAATCGATCGCCGCCGCTCCGTCCCAGCATGGCAGCGGCCACCCCAGCACCCTGCGCTGCCTGCATAACCGCCGCGCCATCAACCACCGCGAGCACATACCGCGCCTGATCCTCACCGAACCAGAACCCATGTGCTCCAACCTTGGGCGCCGCACCCTCAGGTGCCAGGCTCAACGCCGCCCCGACATCCCCGGCCAGCGCCATTTCCGCCACCGCCACCAGCAACCCGCCATCCGAAACATCATGGCACGCCGCGACCAACCCATCGGTAATCAACCCGCGCACGAAATCCCCGTTGCGCCGCTCCACCGCGAAATCGATCGCCGGCGGCGCGCCATCCTCCCGCCCCAGCACCTCGCGCAACCACAGCGACTGGCCAAGCTCGCCGCGCGTCGCCCCCACCACGACCAGATCCAGCCCCGGCGTCAGCGCAATCCCCACCGCCTGTGCCGCATCCGCGATCACCCCCAACCCGCCGATCGCCGGCGTCGGCAGAATCCCCGACCCTTCGGTCTCATTATACAGTGACACATTCCCCGAAACGACCGGAAAATCCAGTGCGGTACACGCCGCCCCCATGCCCCTGTTCCGCCACGCCTCCACCACCGCCTGCGCGCCACCCGCCTCCGGGTCCGCCGCGCAATACCGCGGCGTGCAATCCGTGGTCAGCGCCAGCGCCCGCACACTGCCGGGAATTTTCACCACCGCCGCATCCGCCTGGCCCGGCCGCTTCACCGTCTGCCCGCCCACCGTCCCGTCATACTGATCCCAAATCCACTTGCGCGATGCCAGATCAGGGCACCCGATCAACCGCAGCAGGGCAGGGGCCACGCCCACCGGATCATCCACATCCCCCAACGCCGCCGGCTTCGCCGCCTCAGTATAAGGCCGCTCATACAACGGCGCCTGTTCCGCCAGCGGATCGAGCGCGATATCCGCCTCCACCACGCCCCGATGCTTCACAACGATCCGCCCGGTATCGGTAATATGCCCGATCACCGCGAAATCCAGTTCCCATTTCTCGAAAATCGCCCGCGCCATATCCTCCCGCGCCGGATCGATCACGATCAACATCCGCTCCTGGCTTTCCGACAGCATCATCTCATACGCCGTCATCCCCGCCTCCCGCTGCGGCACCGCATCAAGGTCGAGTTCGATCCCCACCCCGCCCTTGCCCGCCATCTCCACCGAGGACGACGTCAGCCCCGCCGCCCCCATGTCCTGAATCGCAACGATCGCATCCGTCGCCATCAATTCCAGGCACGCCTCGATCAGCAGCTTCTCAATAAACGGGTCCCCCACTTGCACGGTCGGCCGCTTTTCCTCGGAATCCGCGGCAAACTCGGTCGAAGCCATGGTCGCGCCATGAATCCCGTCCCGCCCGGTCTTCGAGCCCACATACACCACCGGATTGCCAATCCCCGCCGCCGCCGACAGAAAAATCCGGTCCTGCGCCGCAATCCCCACCGTCATCGCATTGACCAGCGGATTGCCATTGTACGAGCGATGAAAATTGGTCTCACCACCCACCGTCGGCACGCCCACGCAATTGCCATACCCGCCGATGCCGCGCACCACGCCATCCACCACCCGCTTGGTCACCGCCAGCGAAGGGTCACCGAACCGCAACGCGTTCAAATTCGCGATCGGCCGCGCCCCCATGGTGAACACGTCGCGCAAAATCCCGCCCACCCCGGTCGCAGCACCCTGGAACGGCTCGATGAAACTCGGGTGATTATGGCTCTCCATCTTGAAAATCGCGGCCAACCCCTCACCGATATCCACCACCCCAGCGTTCTCGCCCGGCCCGTGAATCACCCATGGCGCCTTGGTCGGCAGCGTCTTCAGCCACACCCGCGATGATTTATACGAGCAATGCTCGGACCACATCACCGAAAATATCCCCAACTCCGTCAGGCTCGGCGTGCGCCCCATAATGGCCAGCACCCGATCATACTCCTCCCCCGACAGCCCGAAACTCCGCGCCAGAGCCGCATCGACCAACTGATCCATCACGCCACCCCAATCGCAGCCAGACTGTCGAACAGAGGCTTGCCATCCACCCCACCCATCAGCGGATCGACCAGATTTTCCGGATGCGGCATCAACCCCAGCACCCGCAAATTCGCCGACAACACCCCGGCGATATTCCGCGCCGACCCGTTCAAATTCGCCGCACCCGTCAACCCACCCGCCGCATCGACATACCGAAACGCCACCAACCCCTCACCCTCCAGCCGATCCAGCGTGTCGTCATCCGCGAAATAATTACCATCGCCATGCGCCATCGGTGCGCGAAACACCTGCCCGCGCCGATACTGCCCGCTAAACACCGTATCCGCCCGCTCCACCCGCAAATGACAATCCATCGATAAAAACCGCAGCCCCGCATTGCGCAGCAACGCACCCGGCAACATCTGCGCCTCGGTCAAAATCTGAAACCCGTTACAAACCCCCAGCACATACCCACCCCGCGCCGCATGGTCCGATACCGCCCGCATCACCGGCGACTGCGCCGCCATCGCCCCGCACCGCAGATAATCGCCATAGGAAAACCCGCCCGGTATCACCACCAGATCAACCCCGGCCAAATCAGTCTCCCGATGCCAGATCATCCGCGGCCGCTGCCCCAGACTCCCCTCCAACGCCATCGCAATGTCGCGCTCGCGGTTGATGCCAGGAAAAACAATGATGCCTGCTTGCATGAATAGGGGCCTCCGTTCCGCGCGTCTTGCCCTGCCCTCGCGCTCAGGGCAAGCTAAGGACGCGAGCAGGAATAAACGATTCGGGTAGGCGTTTTTTCTGATAGGGGATTCCGGCGCGGCTGTGTGGTTGCTAGGATTCGCGGATGATCGATGAGAAAGTTGCCGCGGGCTATGGCGGAACAGCCGCCGTCTTTCGGGCGACCGGTGTTGCACGTAGTACAATCATCCGTGGCGCGAAGGATCTCGCTGATGGGTCCTCGACCACGTCCCGGATCCGGCGTCGAGGTGCCGGCCGACCGCTTTCGAGCAAGGTGGACCCCACGATGCTTGAGGATCTCCAGCGGTTGGTGGAGCCGGCGACAATGGGCGACCCGGTGCGCCCGCTGCTATGGGTGTCCAAGAGCCGCGAGAAGCTGGCGGTGGCGCTGCGCGCGATGAACCATGCCATCAGCGCCAACACGGTTGCAAAGATGTTGGTCAGCCTGGGCTATTCTCGTCAGGTCAACCGCAAGACGAAGGAAGGCAGTCACCATGCCGACCGTGACGGGCAATTCCAGCATATCAACCGCCAGGCCATTGCCTTTCAGGCCGCTGGCCAGCCAGTGATTTCTGTCGATACCAAGAAAAAGGAATTGATCGGCGAATACAAGAACGGCGGCAGCGACTATCGCCCCACCGGCTGCCCCGACGCGGTCAATGTGCATGACTTCGTCGACAAGGATCTCGGCAAGGTGGCGCCTTATGGCATCTATGACATTGCCGCGAACGCTGGCTGGGTCAGCGTCGGGATCGACCATGACACGGCGGCGTTCGCCGTCAACTCGATCCGACGTTGGTATGCGGCGGTCGGGCGCGAGCGCTACCATAACGCGGACCGGCTGCTGATCACCGCAGATGGCGGCGGCTCGAACGGATCGCGCGTCCGGCTATGGAAGCTCGAATTGCAAAAATTCGCTGACGAGACCGGATTGACCTTGCAGGTGTGCCATTATCCGCCGGGCACATCGAAGTGGAACAAGATCGAGCATCGCATGTTCTGCCACATTACCCAGACCTGGCG
>NZ_NCJX01000042.1:36307-39606 GCF_002282635.1 Acidiphilium sp. 34-64-41
GCCATCAACATCACCACAGATCCATGGCATCCCGAGTGGAATTACACCATCAGCCCAAGATCATCAGCATGACGCGGTAATTGTTGAGTGGCGCCTAAGCGCAGCAAGGCGTTCTTTTTTGCAAAAAAGAACCAAAAAACTCTCATTAGCTATAGAGCCATGAAGGTCTTGAACCAGCATCCACCACGCATTAAAGTAAGGCAGTACTAACCTTACCAATCGGTCCCCATGTCGCTCCAACTCACCATCACCGCCAAAGGCCAGGTCACCCTCCGCACCGCCGTCCTGCAACACCTCGGCGTCCGGCCCGGCCAGAAAATCGACGTCGCCTTGCTCCCGGACGGCAAGGTCGAACTGCGCACCGTCGCCACCGCACCCACCATCGCCCACCTCAAAGCCGCCCTGCAACGCCCCGGCCAACGCCCGATCACCCTCGCCGAAATGCAAAACGCGATCGAACAGCACGACCCGTGCGACTAGCCCTCGATACCAACGTCCTCGTCCGCTACCTCACCTGGGACGATCCACACCAATCCCCGCGCGCCGCAAAACTCATCGAATCGGCCGACACCATCATCCTCTCCACCATCGTGCTGTGCGAAACCGTCTGGGTCCTGCGCCGCGCCTACAAATTCCAACCCGCCGCCATCATCCCGATCCTGCGCGACCTCACGACCATGCCCACCATCGAACTCGATCGCCCCCTCATCGAAGCCGGCATCGAATGCCTCGCAACCGGCAGCGACTTCGCCGACGGCGTCATCCTCGCCGAAGCCGAACGCGCCAAAGCCGACCACCTGGTCACATTCGACGAAACCCTGGCCAAACACACCAACAAAATCCGCCTGCTCTGAACCCATCCCGCCCCGGCAGCCAGTATCTCGGTAGGATGGGTCTCCCTTGAGACCCATCACCTCCCCTCCCCACCAAAGCAAGCCGTTCTTTCTTGTAAAAAAGAACCAAAAAACTCTTGGTAATCAGGGCCGCCGCCTTGGCAACGCCTTGGAACCGCGCGCGTAAATGTGTATGATGCGCATCATGAAGAGCACCGATCTGATCCGCGACTTGAAAAGCGCCGGTTGGGTGCTCGATCGCGTGCGCGGCTCCCACCATGTCTTCAAACACCCCACGCGTCCCGGTCACGTCGTGGTGCCACACCCGAAAAAAGACCTCGGCACCGGCCTGGTCGCCGCCATCCGCAAACAGGCCGGCCTATAGGAGATCACCATGCGCTACCCCATCGCCATCGAACCCGGCACCGATCAAACCGCCTTCGGCATCGCCATCCCCGATCTCCCCGGCTGCTTCTCCGCCGGCGACACGCTGGACGAAGCCCTGACCGCCGCCGAGCAAGCCGCCGCCGCCTGGATCGACGCCACACTCGACGCCGGCGGACCCATCCCGAAACCCACCAGCCTGGATGCGATCCGCACCAACCCCGATTACGCCGGCTGGAGCTTCGGGATCATCACGATCGACCCCGCCCTGCTCGATGACACGATCACCCGCGTCAACATCACCCTCCCCCGCCGCATCCTGAAACGCCTCGACGCCCTGGCCGCCGCCGCCGGCGAAACCCGCTCCGGCTTCATCGCCCACTTGACCCTGGAAGATCACTAACGCCGTCGAATCGGATATCCCTTGAGACCCATCACTCCACCAAAGCAAGCCGTTCTTTTTTTGCAAAAAAGAACCAAAAAACTCTTTATAATCTGGTCTGGGCCTTTGGCGGGATCGCGCACATGACGCTGTTGTTGATGTCATGTGCCGCAATTTGATATCAAAACATCGATCAAATCGATTACAGTACCCTCCATCCCCGCCCTCAACGTCCGCAACCTCCCTGAAGCCGTCCACCACGCGCTCCGCCGCCGCGCCGCCTTCCGCAACGGCACTTGATCAAATCTGTACCAATCCGTACACACAATACCAATCGGTACAAATCCAATCGGAGCCCGTCGATGTCTGAAACCCGCCCCCCGCTGCCGCCCTTCACCGCCGCAACCGCCATCCAGAAAATCCGCGCCGCCGAAGATGCCTGGAACACCCGCAACCCCGCGCGCGTCGCCCTCGCCTACACACCGGACAGCATTTGGCGAAACCGCAACGAATTCCTCAAAGGCCGCCCGGCCATCGTCGAATTCCTCACCCGGAAATGGGCGCGCGAACACGACTACCGCCTGATCAAGGAACTCTGGGCCTGCACGGAAAACCGCATCGCCGTGCGCTTCGCCTACGAGTTTCACGACGATCACGGCCAATGGTTCCGCGCCTACGGCAACGAAAACTGGCTGTTCGACCCGTCCGGCCTGATGGCGCAGCGCCACGCCTCGATCAACGACGCCGCGATCGCCCCGGCAGATCGCCTGTTTCATTGGAACAATGCAGCCCCCCGGCCACCCGATCACCCTGGCCTCGCCGACCTCGGGCTCTAACCCATGCCCCGCATCGTGGCCGAAAAATCGGACGTGGTGGCCGCAATCGCGGAGGTCTTTCGCGAACACGGCTACGAGGGCGCAAGCCTCTCCCAGATCACGGCAAGCACCGGCTTCGGCAAAGGCAGCCTCTATCATTTCTTCCCCGGCGGCAAGGAAGACATGGCGACCCACATCCTCGCCCATATCGATCACTGGTTCGAGACCGAAATATTCGCCCCGCTGCGCACCGGCGATGCCGCTACAGCCATCGCCCGGATGATGCGGTCGGTCGAAACCTATTTCCGATCGGGTAACCGCATCTGCCTGGTCGGCGCCTTCGCCCTGACCGGCACGCGCGACCGCTTCGCAACCCCGATCGCCGGCTACTTCCGCCGCTGGATCAGCGCGCTCGAAGGCGCCCTGCACCGCACCGGCCTCAACCAGCCCCAGGCAAGCCAACGGGCCGAAACCGCCGTGCTCGCCATCCAGGGCGCCCTCGTCCTCGCCCGCGCCCTGAACGACGCGGCGGTCTTCACCCGCGCCCTGCACCAGATCGAGGCCGACCTCCTGCGCCGCGACCCGCAATCCTGAATCATCGCCCGCGCAATCCCGAAAAAACCGCTTTCTCACCCCCCACCCTGGCGGGTTATGCTACCAACGTGTTAGCAACCCCAACCCCGCCCCCGTTCGTCATCCGCTGCTTCATCGTCATGATGAACGCGCTGTGCGACACCGTGGCCGAACACGGCCCCGCCGGCTACGTCCCCATTCCCATGGTCAATTTGATCTGGACCCGCCTGCAAAACCTCACCACCCGCTTCCTCGCCGCCCTCGCCCGCGGCCCCATCCCACCCCGCGCCAAACCAACCCCCAAACCAACGC
>NZ_NCJX01000172.1:0-1283 GCF_002282635.1 Acidiphilium sp. 34-64-41
CCGCCGCGCGCTGGCTGGGGGCCAGTGTCATGCCGATCCGCGCTTCGACCCAGGGGATCGCCTTGTCGGCATCGATCCATGGCCAGGGAAGATCACCGACGGCAATCCCGCGCAATCGCTCAGCGATCGCGCGTTCCGCGCGGTAAAGTCCCGCCAGGAACACACAGGGCGTCTCGCCGATCCGGTCGGCTATCACGCTTCCCTCCAGACACTCTTGGTCCAGCGCGACGCGGACCAATTCGGAAGGTACTTCGAGTAGACCCTCCGCCAGCGCGAGCAGTTCGTTCGTGGGCAGGCCGCAATGTCCATCGTCCATCGCTTCGGAGAGCGCATATCCAATCCCGGCACGCACCCGTATCATCGCCGTCTTCTCAATGCCGAGCCTCATGGCGATGCCGTCCGCGGTCTTGAACCCGATCCCACGGATATCCCGGGCCAGGCGGTAGGGGTTCTCACTCATGACCTGCACGGCATCGGCCCCGTAGGTCTTGTAGATCCGTACCGATCGCGCGGTACTGACACCATGGCTGTGCAGGAACACCATGATCTCCCGGATGACCTTCTGTTCGGCCCAGGCGGTCACAATCCTCTGGGCGCGCACAACGCCGATCCCAGGGACCTCACGCAGTCGCTCGGGGTTTGCCTCAATCACGTCGAACACCGCTGTCGCGAATGCGCGGATCAGTTTCTTCGCGTAGACCGGACCAATACCCCGGATCATCCCCGATGCCAGGTAGCGTTCGATCCCCTCGGCCGTGGTCGGCGCCGAGGTGCGCATGAACCGCGCCCTGAACTGCTGGCCATGGATACGGTCATTCACCCACTCGCCGGTCGCCGTCACCCATTCGCCCGCGCTGATCATGGCGGCATGGCCGATCACGGTGGCAAGTTCACGATGACCCCGCGCCTTCACCCGCAGCACACAGAACCCGTTTTCCGAATTGTGGAAGGTAACGCGCTCGACCAGGCCGGCGAGGACTTCGCGTCCCGCCGAAGCTTCGTCTCGAACTGACCCGCCGGAATGCTGATCCATGGCGACATGCGACGCCTTGAGTGGCTGGAGGTCAAGACTGATGAGCAGACTGCGACCCATACCCATCACGGCATGCGGTTGCTTCCAGAACGCCGATCGACGATTAGCGCTCCATTGCCGATTATACCCAAACATTCCGGGTTACGGCCTTGCGTGCGTGGTATGGAGAGACGGTCAATCGTCATCCAGACCGTAACAGCGCTCCCCGTCGTCGGTCATCTGATCCTTCAGGAGTTCGGCACGCAGCCGC
>NZ_NCJX01000173.1:0-1262 GCF_002282635.1 Acidiphilium sp. 34-64-41
TCAGTCAGGTCGAGACTGGCGACGAACGCATCGACGATGCGCACGAGCGCGTCCGGGGCGACTGAGGTGGCGCCGGAAATTCGGACAGTTGGCTAAGGTAGGTTCGACCTCGATGAAGGACGGACTTTATGACTGGGAAGCGGAAGCGGTACACGGCTGATTTTAAGGCCAAGGTGGCGCTGGAGGCGTTGAAGGGTGAGCTGACCCTGTCGCAGTTGGCGACGAAACACGGCGTCCATCAGACGATGATCGCGGCGTGGCGGAAGCAGGCGATCGAGGGTCTTTCCGGGGTGTTCTCCGGCAAGGCCGAGGCGAGCGAGGGCGCCCGGGAGGGCGAGATCGATAAGCTGCACGCCAAGATCGGGCAGCTGGTGGTGGAGCGGGATTTTTTAGCCAAGGCCTTCGGTCGTTGAGCCTGGACCGGAGGCGGCAGATGATCGAGCCCGAGCATCCCCGGCTGTCGATCCAGCGCCAGTGCGCCCTGGTGTCGATCAGCCGGTCGGCCTTCTACTACCAGCCGGCGGGTGAGACCCCGCTGAACCTGGCGCTGATGCGGCTGATCGACGAGGCCTTTCTGGAGACGCCCTGGTACGGCTCGCGCCAGATGGCCCGGCATCTGCGCCGCCAGGGTTATGAGGTGGGCCGGATGCGGGTGCGTCGGCTGATGGCCAAGATGGGCCTGGCGCCGATTTATCAGAAGCCGCGCACAACGATCCCGCACCCCGAGCACCGGGCCTACAAGTACCTGCTGCGCGGCCTGACCATCGACCGGCCGAACCAGGTCTGGTGCGCCGACATCACCTACATCCCGATGCGGCGGGGCTTCCTGTACCTGGTGGCGGTGATGGACTGGGCGACCAGGAAGGTCTTGTCTTGGCGGCTCTCCAACAGCATGGACGCAGAGTTTTGCATCCAGGCCCTGGAGGAGGCCCTGGCCCGCTACGGGACGCCGGAGATCTTCAACACCGACCAGGGCAGCCAGTTTACCAGCCCCCGCTTCGTCGACGTGCTGAAGGACGCCGGCGTGCGGGTCTCCATGGACGGCCGCGGCCGCTGGATGGACAATGTCTTCATCGAGCGGCTCTGGCGAAGCCTCAAATATGAGTGCGTCTATATCCACGCCTTCGAGACCGGATCGGAGCTGCGGACCGGGCTCACCAAGTGGATCGGCTACTACAACACCAACCGGCCCCACTCGGCCCTTGCCGGGGCCACCCCCGACGAGGCCTATGGACAAATCCAGGCGCCGCCCTATCCGGGGC